>NZ_JAJUJR010000180.1 GCF_029265225.1 Sedimentibacter sp. | reverse complement strand
GTTGTTGGATCATTATCGGTAATTTCTACATTATCATCAATATCTTGATTTTCTCCATTAATAGTTACCGTTACATCTACAATTTCTTCTTCAGTGATGGTCGGACATATACCAAGAACCCAGTGGCTTAAGCCAATTGGTTCGTCTACTTGTGTCACTATATAACAAAATCTCTGAAGTTCGCCCTCTTCAGGTTCCAGTACTGATTCATCAGAAAGTTCAACTGTCACAGGTATATTTGTTCCGGAATAATCCGCTATATTTTCGCATGGTTGCTGTTGCAATATAATTGCCATATTAATCATACTCCTTTAAAAGTAAACCCTATACGGTTTCTGATAACATAATATTCATTTCGGGCGGCTTGGTTACTTTTATTGACAAAAAGACGTCATCTTCTATAAAAATTTATAAAAAATGACGCATTGGTTTATTATTTGTCATGGAATTGGTAAATTATGCTTCGCAATTCGCCTTAAGATTTTTCAATGTTTCTTCCATTGCATTGTTCTGGATTTTTTCTACAACAAGAATATCTGCTAATTTGCCCAAAATATTCCCCGGAACTTCATATTCAATATCAATCATTACTTCAGTTCTTTCTTCATCCGGAACATATGTCCATATCTGCGTGGAATTGATTGAACCCTTAGTTATGCCTTTCCACACGTAACAGTCGCCTTTTTCAGTATTTTCAACTACTTCGCATGACATGGGAAGATCTATGCCGAGGATATTGTATTTCATAGTCATTTTGGTTCCTTTTTCGCCTGTTCCGTCAATGTCTTCCGGCTTAGAAAGACCGACATACCACTCATGCCATTTAACGGGATCAGTTGCATATTTGTAAACTTTTTCAGCGGGGCGGTCAATAACTATACTTTTCTTAATAACAGACATTCATTCCTCTCCTTTCAATATATAAATGATTAATTTTCTTTTTTATTTTGCTCTTTAATTTTATTTTATATTGCTTTGTACTTATTTACCCTTTTTCTAATAATTTAATCATCATTCGACAATTTATGTTAACTTTGAGTTTTTTTATTCATCTTCCATGAGACTGATTGTTTTAAATATGAATTTTTTTTGATCATCAGTCTTTGTGTTGATGAATTTTTCAATGCAGTTTCTTAATTTCAATTCTTCCTTGCTTAAATCACATTCATTTTCTTCCCGGAAATCATGACGTTTTGCCAGGGCTGCTGCTTCTACTGCATCAAGTCCCTGCAAAACAGCATTTATTTCATTGTCGGTTAGTTCAGCGTCCAACAGCAAATCTTCCATATCCGCCATTGATTTTATTTTGCTTTTTATAATCAATAATTTATCGCTTAGGTAACGGCACTGGATAATTTCTTCTACAGTGCTTCGGTACAGCTCATCCTCCATTTTAATTCCATAGATATACTTAAATTTACCGTTTAGTTCCGGATATTTTTTCGATACAAAGACATTTTCAAGAGTGTTTAACCTTGCTGCATTGATTACAGAAGATGTGACTTTCGGCAGACTGTTCTTTATATATTGTTTCAGGTAAATGTTATTTACGCAAAGCTCATCTTCAAGTTCTTCACTTGCCTTTATGACAATCCTTTCTGTTTCTTCTTCTGATTTTAAAAACAATGCATCTTCTATAATTTTTCTGTGAACAGGCATTATATTTAAGTCTAAAGCCCTTTTCTCCGCAATTTTACAACCGATTGCAGCGGTAAGAACAATCTCATAGATGTTTATCACTAAAAGTTTGTAATCCTTTGAATAACCAAAAAGCAGATGCTCTATGTCATAACTGGAAAAACATGCACAAAACATATTTTCATAATACACATTTTCCAGATATTTAAGAATAAATTCTATTCCTGCCAGTCTACTTACAGGGATTGATAAGGGATAATCTGCAGTTATGTGAATTTCATTAGCTTCGTAATCAGCATTGTATATTTTGAAGAATCCATTTATTCCATCCTTAATGGTATCATTATATGTGTAATTATCAGTCTTAAGGAGGTTTTTAAGAACCATCATGTGGATGTGACGGGCTGAATTAAGCTTAGTATCAATCCTTTTTCTTCCTCTTTCATAAATGAGTAATATGCGTGTCTTTTTTATATCTTTTATTGCTTCATCTGCATCGGTCAATGATTTTAACCATAATCCGATAGTATATAAATTTGATTTCATAATTTTTTCAGCAGTTTCAACTCTAACAGAGCTGCTTTCGCCTTTGTTTAGCTTTTCAAGCTTGACGGTTAACAGTTCCATACACTGATACTGAATATTTTCAACTTCTTCTTCATTAATCATCCCTAGACTGAATGCTTCTTCAATCAATGACCTGAAATAAAATTCTTCATTTAATTTTTGTCTATCTACATGCACAAATTTATCAATACTGTTCATTTTCATCCTCCTCATGGTCTTCATGTCTATGTTCTGTATAAAAAGGATCATATCCATACCTTATTTTGTTGGCCATTTTATCAAGCTCACGTTCTGCAAGAAGCTCAATTGACCCGCAGCATGTATTGTTGAATGAGTCTTTCATAAACTTAATAAGATCATCATCGCTTAACAAGTCCAACGTTTCATTTTTATAAAAATAAAACAATTTAAGCAGCTCATGAAGAGTTTCTGCATAGTTGTATCTTGTGATATAAGGCGAGTCGCAAAATTCTTTTATTATCTTATGAATTACGCCGCCTCCGAATTCAATTCGTCCGTTAGCTGACAATGATGCAAAACGAGCTTCAGCAAGTTCGGCTGCCTGCTCCAACGTAAGCACAAACCCGTACTCTGCAGTAAAATCATTGCACCTGATTATTTCACTAATTGCTTGTTTTTGAACTATTGAAGATGAAAATGCTGTAAGATTAAATTCCATAAAACACCCCTCAAAAATATTTTTAAAAGCCTATTGACAAAATCATAAAAATGTGCTATATTTATTGTATCCTAGTATGATTATATAGTTTTTTATCAAATTTAAATATAACACATAAAAATATAAAAGTCAATAGAGCTAAGCCATTGAGGCTTTTTTTATTGACTTTATTTTTTTAATTTTAAAAATTCCATTGCTTCATATAATTTTTTTATAATAATTGACGATATTATAATTTAAAGCGTGCAATATTTAAAAAAACATTGTAAAATACCATAGTAATAATACTTAATATTTTTGGCAAAAGGGAGAAATCCCTACAGGAGGACTAATATGTTTGAATTTGAAGATACATCGGAAAAGCTTGCGAATATTAAAATAATCGGAGTTGGCGGCGGCGGAAACAATGCCGTAAACAGAATGATAGAAGCAGGTGTAAAGGGTGTCACTTTTGTAAGCGTGAATACAGACAAGCAGGCATTGGCCAATTCAAAAGCAGATATTAAATTTCAAATAGGAAAAAATCTGACAAGCGGTCTGGGCGCAGGAGCAAAACCTGAAATCGGAGAAAAATCAGCTCTGGAAAATGAAAAGGAAATAGCAAAATTGGTAGCAGGTGCAGACATGCTGTTCATAACAGCCGGCATGGGCGGCGGAACAGGCACAGGCGCGGCTCCCTGCATTGCAAAGATTGCAAAGGAACAAGGAATACTTACTGTTGCAGTTGTAACAAAGCCTTTTATGTTTGAAGGCAGAAAAAGAATGAAAAATGCGGAACAAGGTTTGAAAAAACTGAAGGAAAATATAGATACCCTTGTGGTTATTCCAAATGACAAGCTTTTGGAAACAACAGACAAGAAAACAACCATGCTTGAAGCATTTTCTCTTGCAGATGATGTTTTAAGACAAGGCATACAGGGAATTTCAGACCTTATAGCAATACCTGCAATTGTGAATCTGGACTTTGCTGATGTTAAGACAATCATGTCAAATCAGGGTCTTGCACATATGGGAATAGGACAGGCAAGCGGCGAACACAAAGCTCTGACTGCAGTAAAACAGGCTATTCAAAGTCCTCTTCTTGAAACTTCCATAAACGGAGCAAGAGGAGTAATTTTAAACATTACCGGCGGCTTGAACATGGGAATTCATGAAATCAACGAAGCTGCAAAACTCATTGAGGAAGCTTCGGACCCAGAGGTAAACATTATTTTCGGTGCAAATATTGATGAATCTCTTGGAGATGAAATAAAAATCACGGTTGTTGCCACTGGCTTTGACATAGCAGAAGAAATTTCTCAGGCAGCTGCCGCTTCTTCTTCAAATAAGGAGAAAGTCTCAAATGAAACAAGCAATCCGTCATCTATGGATTTCAAAATTCCTGATTTTTTAAAAACATTCTAATTACAAACAAAAACGCTCGTTTTAGAAACGAGCGTTTTTCATTTATATAATTACTGTAAGTCTTTTATTCGCTTAAAAGCTTAAATTTACTTACTTCATCTTTTAATGCTGCAGCCTGTGCTGACAGTTCCTCACTAGATGCCGAACTTTCTTCTGCTGTTGCTGCGTTGTTTTGTATTATGGCCGAAATTTGTTCTATACCCTTATTTATTTCAGAGATAGAAGATGCCTGAGCCTGAGAAGCATTATCGATTTCTGAAATAATATCTTTAACATACTTTGTTTTCGTTGATACAATTTCAAGTGATTTTGCTGTGTTTTGAGCGATTCCTGAACCTTCCTTAACTGATGAAATAGACTTTTCAATTAAACTAACAGTATTCTTTGCTGCTTCTGCTGATTTTGCAGCAAGGTTACGCACTTCATCAGCTACAACTGCAAATCCCCTTCCCGCATTCCCCGCACGGGATGCCTCAATTGCAGCATTAAGAGCTAGGATATTAGTTTGGAAAGCTATATCTTCAATTGCTTTTGTAATTTTACTTATTTCATTAGATGTTGTTTCAATTTCATTCATTGCCAGCAGCATTTTTTCCATATAATTGTTGCTGTCTTCAACTTCGTGCACCGTTTCATCTGCATACTTTGATGCTGCATATACATTTTCTGCATTTTTATTTGCGGATTCATATATTTCATTTATGGAAGCTGACAATTGTTCTATGGAACTTGCCTGTTCTGTGGCTCCTGATGATAAAGCCTGAGCACC
>NZ_JAJUJR010000268.1 GCF_029265225.1 Sedimentibacter sp. | reverse complement strand
GGTTTTACTTATAAGGAAGATATCCACACAGGGTCTATGGCTGCAGCCAGAGGAGGTTTTACAACGGTAGTATGCATGGCAAATACAAATCCGGTTGTGGACAATCCTGAAACTCTGGAATATATTTTGAACATATCAAAAAAATCTCCTATTAATGTACTGCAGGCTGCATCAATTACAAAGGGAATGAAGGGTACAGACATTGTTGACATGGAGAGCCTGAAAAACAAAGGAGCAGTTGGATTTACGGATGACGGTTACCCCATAATGAACACAGCCATAGTGCTTAAGGCTATGGAAGAAGCAAGGCGCCTCAATGTACCTGTAAGTTTCCACGAAGAAGACCCAAGTTTAATTAAAAGCGCAGGAGTTAATGAAGGAAAAATATCAGAAAAGCTTGGTCTGGGCGGAGCATCCCACCTGGCAGAAGACACTATGGTAGCAAGGGATTGTGCCATAGCAGCGTCCACGGGTGCGAAAGTTAACATTCAGCATCTAAGTTCAGGAAACGCCGTAGAAATAATAAGATATGCAAAACAAATGGGTGCTAAAGTCACAGCAGAAGCTTCACCTCACCATTTTTCCATGACTGAGGAAGATGTGCTGAGTCATGGAACAAATGCCAAAATGAATCCTCCTTTAAGAACTGAAGCTGACAGGCTTAAAATAATAGAAGGACTCAAGGACAATACAATTGAAATCATAGCAACAGATCATGCTCCACACAGCAGTGAAGAAAAGGGACGTGAATTTTCCAAGGCTCCCAGCGGAATAACAGGGCTTGAGACTGCTTTGTCAGTAGGTATTACGTATCTTGTAAAGGAAGGACATTTGAGTATATCAGAATTACTGGAGAAGATGACTGTTAATCCTGCAAGACTGTATGACCTTGAATCTGGAATTTTAAAAGAAGGTTATGCTGCAGATATGGTGATTTTTGATCCGGATGAATGCTGGACAGTTGGTGATTTTTGTTCAAAATCAAGCAATTCTCCATATTATGGAATGAATCTTAAAGGAAAAGTAAAAATTACTGTATGCAGGGGTAAAATCGTATACAAAGATAAATGATTCATTCATTATGTTAAATTATATCCAAAGATTAAGTACAACATATAATATTATAAATATAAAATAGCAGGTGATATAATGATATATTTAGATAATGCAGCCACAACATATCCAAAGCCAAAGACGGTGTACAAAAATGTGATGGATGCCATGACAAGGTATGGGGCTAACCCTGGGAGGGGCAGCCATGCCATGGCAATAGAAGGAGCCAGGGTTATTTATGAAACAAGGGAGCTGCTGGCTGAACTCTTCAACTTGGAAGATCCTATGAGGGTTATTCTTACATTTAATGCAACAGATGGATTAAATATGGCAATAAAGGGTATACTAAAACCAGGCGACCATGTTGTAACTACAGCCATGGAGCATAATTCCGTATTAAGACCCATAAAGGAACTGGAAAATATTGGAGTTGAAAATACAATAGTGTCCTGTGCCCCAGACGGAATGGTAAGGGTTGAAGACATTGAAGCAGCCATAAAGAGCAATACAAGGCTTGTTGTGACAACTCATGTTTCAAATCTGACAGGAACAATATTCCCGATTGAGAAAATCGGAGACATGTGCAAGAAAAAAAATGTTCTTTATCTGGTTGATGGTTCTCAAAGCGCGGGAGTTCTGGAAATAGACATGCAAAGGCAGCACATAGATCTTCTGGCTGTGCCTGGACACAAGGGACTTCTTGGACCTCAGGGAACCGGTGCCTTGCTGATTAACTGTGATGATGAAATAAAAGAGCTTAAAGAAGGCGGAACAGGAAGCGAATCAAGTAACCCTCATCAGCCAAATTTTTATCCGGACAAATTAGAAGCAGGAACCCATAACCTCCCGGGCATTGCAGGTCTCAATGCAGGTCTGAAGTACATTTTAAACAAGGGCACAAAATCAATTTTAAATCACGAAAAAAATATTCTTGAGACATTCATCAATGAGATGAGAAAAAACCCTAAAATCGTAATTTATGGCCCAGAGGACATAAACGACAGAAGCGGCGTTGTTCCGGTCAATATTGAAGGGATGGATTCTTCAGAAGTTGCATATATTCTTGACACTGAATACAATATTGCTGTCAGACCGGGGCTTCATTGTGCTCCTTTAGCTCACAAGACCATAGGCACAGAAAGTATAGGTGCTGTTAGATTTGGCGTGGGACCTTTCACAAAAAAGACAGATGTAATTACAGCGGTTAAAGCATAGAATGAAATTTCGGAAAGATAATATTTAAAATTTGACAAGAAAATTGCCCTGCAATTTTCTTGTCTCAACATTTAAGAATTTTTTAATGCAATGTATACTTGTATTTGATATAATTAGTTAACAAATTTTAACAAGGACTAAATATGAAAAAAACAATTATATTTATTTCCCTAATCATAATAGCAGTAGTTGGAATATTGTATTCAACCTATGGTAAAGAATTTCTTTCAGCCATGGATGAAAAAAAAGTGTACAGCCTGGTTAATATTAATAATGTTCATCTGGATACCCTGGATGAATATAAATTTTTTAATGAAGGAATAGTCACTTACAACAATCAAAAGATAAAGTATATTAATTATGACAACTCAACTATTTGGGAAAGCGAAAATGCAGTCTTTTCCAAAAATGTATTCATTACTGACAATTACATATTCAGGCAGATGGAGAACAGCACTGAGGTGATCGACAAGAGTGACCAGAGATATGTAATTGCTGAAATTGCAGGCGAAATATTAAATGTTTCACGTGAAAACGAAGAAACTTACATGATTGTAAAGACAGATACAGGGCAGAATTCATTGTACATAATGAATGACAATAATGAGGTTGTTGTAGACAACAAAGCATTTGATGAAATTATTACAGGTGTAGCCATCAGCGATAAATCTGAAGGTTACTCATTGATAACATTGAATTTTGAAAAAGGCGTACCAGGAAACACTCTTTACTTCAATCTTCTGGATGATGTGGAGCTTTGGAGTACAGCAATTGAAAATGAACTGTTATTGA
Organism: Sedimentibacter sp.; assembly: GCF_029265225.1. Taxonomy (GTDB): domain Bacteria; phylum Bacillota; class Clostridia; order Tissierellales; family Sedimentibacteraceae; genus Sedimentibacter. The sequence continues at coordinate 868 of NZ_JAJUJR010000268.1, read as the reverse complement.
AAACTCAGATTGTTAACAACAATGTAATTGCCATAGGTGATAAAAACATATATTACTACAATACAAACGGAAAACTAATGTGGAAAAACAGTATATACAGCAAGATTTTGGATTTCAAGATAGATAAGGAAAGCCAAAAAATATACATGCTGTATGACAAAGAAGACAATACAGAATTAATTTCATATAATTTTGAAGGAAAGGTAATGGAAATTCAAAATGCACCTGTCGGTATGAAAAAGTTGAAAGTGTTTGAAAACAAAATCATGGTCAACAATGACAGTGCAATATTTGTTCTTCACGGCAGCAAGGCAGATAAAATATTTGAGGATAGCCAGGATGTCATAGATGATTATCTGCTGGAAGGCAATACAATAAGAATATTATTAAAGGACAAGCTTGTGTCCGGTCAAATCAAATAATATGTTATAAGAGGAGGGTACAAATGAATTTTATAGATATACTAATACTGATTTTTGTAGTATACTCATGTTTTCAAGGTTATAGAAGAGGATTCATCAAGACTCTTTTTGACACTCTGGGAGTAATAGTTGCATTTTTCGTAAGCAAGGAGTTCTATTATATAGCTGAAGGATTTTTGCTGGACAACACTAAATTATTTGTGAAAATTCATGATTTCTTTGAAAGCAAACTGTCAGCCAGCATAGTGGAAACCTTTAAGAATCCGGACCACCTTCCTGCAGAACTGCAAAACGTGGTAAGCAATATATTGAATTCAGAATCAGTGACACAGGGTGACACATTTTCATTATTTGTGGACAATATAAGCCTTATAGCAATAAGGTCAATAAGTTTTGTGCTGACATTCCTGATCATATATGTGGCGCTGGTTATTTTATCAAATTTT
>NZ_JAJUJR010000396.1 GCF_029265225.1 Sedimentibacter sp. | reverse complement strand
TCAACATCCAAGGTGTATTGCATGAATTTTCTACAATACCTGGAGTAAGAGAAGATGTAACAGAGATAATTCTTAATATTAAGAATCTGGCTGCGAAAATGAACGTGCCCGGACCTGTGCAGCTTTTAATAGACGCAAAGGGACCTAAAGAGGTTACAGCAGCAGATATTATAACAGGGGGCGACGTTGATATAATCAACGAGGATTTGCATATTGCAACTCTTGAAGAAGGTTCCGAACTCATTATTGAGATGGAAATGGAGCAAGGAAGAGGATATGTAATAGCTGAAAGAAACAAGAAGGATAGCCAGTCAATCGGCGTTATCCCAATTGATTCAATCTACACTCCTGTTAAAAAAGTAAACTTCTCAGTGGAAGACACCAGAGTTGGAAACAGAACAGATTTTGACAAATTGACAATCGAGATTTGGACTAACGGAACAATTGAACCTGAAGAAGCAGTTTCTTTAGGAGCAAAAATATTGAACGAACATCTCAACTTGTTCATATCATTGACAGAACATATTAACGATGTTGAAATAATGATTGAAAAAGAAGAAGATGAAAAAGAAAAAGTTTTGGAAATGACAATAGAGGAACTTGATTTATCAGTAAGATCCTACAACTGTCTGAAGAGAGCAGGAATCAATACTGTAGAGGAACTTACATACAAGTCAGAAGATGACATGATGAAAGTTAGAAACCTCGGAAAGAAATCTTTGGATGAAGTAGCGAAGAAACTTGAAGAGTTGGGTTTATCTTTAAGGAAAAATGATAATTAGCAGTAAAAGGAGGACTAAGCATGGGTAGTCACAGAAAGCTTGGTATCAAGTCTGACCACAGAGTAGCAATGTTAAGAAACATGACTGCTGACTTAATTAACAATGGTAGAATGGTTACAACAGTAACTAGAGCCAAAGAATTAAGAAGAGTTGCAGAAAGAACTATTACTCTTGGTAAAAGAGGAGATCTACATGCAAGACGTCAAGCAGCAGCTTATTTATATGATAAAAATGCAGTAAGTAAGCTATTTGAAGAAGTTGCTCCTAAATACAAGGATAGAAACGGTGGATACACTAGAATTCTAAAATTGGGACCACGCAGAGGCGATGGAGCAGAAATGGCAATAATTGAATTAGTATAATTCAATTAGCAATATAGTTGACTTAATCCCGCAGGTGCATACCTGCGGGATTTTAGTATGCGCACATTCGACAAATTATTTACCTTTATGTTAAAGAATTTTGAAATTCATGATTATAAAGCTTGTTTCAACATACTCTTATTGGGTAAAATAACGTTAACATTGTGTTGAGGAGAACTTATGGAGAGTAAAAAAATATCTGCATGGGAAGCGGCAATGCTCATTGCAGGAAGCGGTCTTGGAACTGGAATTCTTGCCATTCCATACGCTGCTTCAAGGACAGGCCTGTTTGGAATAGTAAGCTCAGTTGCTGCTGCATTTGCTGCAAGTACACTCATGCATCTGCTTGTTGCAGATCTTGTTTTGAATTCTAAAAATTCTACGCAGCTCATGGGAATTTTCAAGGAACACTTGTTCAAGGGAAAAAATGAAAATCTATATTCGTCTTTGTTTTTTGCTGTGCTTGCAGTGGTGCTTCTATTTAACCTAGCAATATACATTTTGGTTGCTGCTGAAGTTTTTACTGAAACTTTTGGTATAGCTCCTTCCGTTTCAAAAATAATATTTTACGGCGTTAGTTCTTTAATAGTTGTTGCAGGAATAAAAATAATAGGTGTCAGTGAAAAGTATTCCATGATTATAATTGGTTGCGTGGTATTGTTTTTGACCGTCAAGTCTTTGAACCATCCTGTAAGAAATATGGAATTTACTTTTGGAAGCTATAGGGGAGCACTTGCTTTGTACGGTCTTGTGATGTTTTCATTTTCCGCATTGTTTTCAGTTCCTCAGGCAGCAAACAACATAGAGGATAAAAATAAATTAAAAACGGCAGTAATTGCAGGAATAGGAATAAATGCAGCCATAACTCTAATATTTACGGTTGCTGCAATAACAGCATCAAAAAATATAACTCCGGTTGCAACAATAGGGCTTAGCAGCTCATTAGGCAAATTGACTTCATTTGTGTGCGATGTGTTTGTTATTCTTGCAATGTTTACTTCATATTTGTCCATAGCTCTTGCCCAGCTTGACATAATCTGCATAGAACTTAAGGCAACAAGGACTCAGGCATTCACTTTTGCCACGGTTCCGTCCCTTCTGGCTGCATTGTTTCTTCCGGTAAGCTTCATAACAATGATTCAAATTGTTGG
>NZ_JAJUJR010000482.1 GCF_029265225.1 Sedimentibacter sp. | reverse complement strand
ATGCATGATTAAAATTCTTGAAGCCGATGGCGGAGTTATGATTACCGCATCACACAATCCAGTGGAATACAATGGTATAAAATTTTTCAATGAAAAAGGACTTAAACTTACTGACAGCATGGAAAATTCAATTGAAGAATACATACTTAACGATATTGACATAGATTTTGTTCCTGTTGCAGGAGAAGTTGGAAGAAAAATAAGAATTGAAAGTCCTGTCAGAAAATACATGGATTTTTTAAAGGATACTATAGATGTGGATTTCAAAGGCCTTAAAGTTGCAGTGGACTGCGGAAACGGAGCAGTTTACAAGGCAGCCCCTGAACTTCTCAATGAACTTGGCGCACAGGTTTACGTAATACACAATGACCCCAACGGCATAAACATAAATGTGAACTGCGGCTCCACAAAGCCTGAGGAAATTCAAAAGCTTGTTCTTGAGACAGGAGCAGACATAGGACTTTCTTTTGACGGAGATGCCGACAGACTTATTGCTGCGGACGAAAACGGAAATATTGTAGACGGAGACCATGTTCTTGCCATATGCGGCATAAGCATGAAGGAAAAAGGAAACTTGAAGAGCAACACTGTTATTGGAACAGTAATGACAAACATGGGTCTCGACATATGCCTTGGGGAAAAGGACATCAATATAATCAAGACAAATGTTGGTGACAGATATGTGCTTGAAGAAATGCTCAGCGGGAACCACTCAATTGGAGGAGAGCAGTCAGGTCACATAATTTTCCTTGACTACAATACAACAGGGGACGGATTACTTACTGCAATTCAGCTGTTAAGCGTTATGAAGGAGAAAAACACCAAACTTTCAAAGCTTGCCAATGTAATGAAAGTAATGCCCCAGGTTCTTGTGAATGCACGTGTTGCTGAAGGCAAAAAGAAAGCATATATGGAAGACGAAACAATCAGAAATAAAATTGAAGAGATAGAAAAACACTTTGACGGAAAAGGAAGAGTACTAATAAGACCTTCCGGCACCGAGCCTCTTGTAAGAGTAATGATAGAGGGAGAAAATCTCGAAGAGCTGAAAATGCATGCCAATGAACTGGCAGCGCTCATAGAATTGCAGTTGAACAACTAAAAACAATTAAGAATTAATAATGAAGAATTAAGAATTATTGTGGAAATTGTGCTTTGCACAATTTCTTCATTTAATTCTTAACTCTTAACTCTTCATTCTTAATTACCAAACGGGATTTCCATGTATGGTATGTACATGAACTTTTCCTTTGGCTGATGGTATACAATAATAGAATTTAAAGTGTATTCAGGGTAGGGAGACAGGCGTT
>NZ_JAJUJR010000008.1 GCF_029265225.1 Sedimentibacter sp. | reverse complement strand
TGCTGATGGGCTATGGTTTTAACAATTTCAAAGCTGCTGTTGAAGTATACAACCCATAACAAAATAATAGTTGACAGTGCAATGGATACTGAATCAAGAATCAGTTGAAGCATGTTCCACTTTTTGAATATATCTACTGCGAATACAAATTCTGCGACAAATAAAAAAACATTAGATACTGAATAAGAGTGTATCAGAAAAAGGCTTTCCTCAGGATCGAAAGGAGTAAAAAAGTAATAATACGACCATACAATATCTGATATTGTCCAAGCCAGCACTGCTAAAGTAAGACATGTCCATGTCCTTTTGCTTACCGGCTGCTCATCCATGTTTATCCTTGAAGTATTTTGTTACATTATTGCAAAAGTAGCAATGCATGCTATGGGCGAAAAAATATTTCCGTAAAAATCTGACCTGAACAAAGATGATATAAAAAATGTGCTGTATATTAATATTAAAGCTGCTACAGTCTTCACATAAACTTTCTTATATTCCATATGTACCTCAAAACAATGTATGCAAATTTTGGAATATTTTGTAACACTGTTTAATAATCTTTCATTTAATTAAAATAATTTTAACATAAACATCAAAAAATATCAAGAAAACTATATTTTCGACAATCAATATTCTTTGAAATTTAAAAGCTTTAAAGATAATTAAAAAATATTAGCAAAATATAAACGCATTTAAGATCAGTATAAAAAACCAGAAATGTATATGCAGCTCTTATGAGCACATATAAAAATATGTACGCAGTGCACAACAGCTGGTAATGTTGCAAGATTATGTAATATTTTGGCTGAAAATTATCATCCGAAATATGTTCTTGAAGTTTTAACTTTTTTACTGTATAATCTTTTAAAACTTGGCAGACGTATTGTTGAGCATAAATCAAAAGGAGTTTTTATGGCTATAGTAAAAGAATCTGAAATCAGAAATGATGTTTTAAAAAGGACTGCTGAAAAAATGATGACTGCAGCACGCACTGCACCAAAGGCAAAGGGAATTGACAATATTGAGATTGCAGTTGCCGAAGGAGACACGATTATAAAATTGTCCAACAAGCTGAAAGAATTATTTGAGGAAGGCAAGGGACCTGAATACTTCTTAAGAGATGCACAAAACATTTTAAGTTCTGAAATTGTAGTGCTGCTTGGTACAAAAATTAAACCGATTGGAATTAAATACTGCGGATTTTGCGGATTTGAAAACTGTGAAGAGAAAATGAAACATACACAGGTTCCGTGTGCCTTAAATACAGGAGATTTAGGCATAGCCGTAGGTTCTGCTGCAAGTGTGGCAATGGATGAAAGAATTGACAACAGAATCATGCATTCTGTGGGAGTTGCTGCAGCCGAACTTAAGCTTCTTGGAGAAGAAGTAAAAATTATTTACGGTATTCCTTTGTACGTTGGACCCAAAAATGTGTTTTTTGACAGAAAATAATATAATTAAAAGGAGAACATATGAAATTTATTGAAAATACCTCAATTGATCCTCATTATAATCTGGCATTCGAGGAGTATATCTTCAAACATTTAAATTCGGATGAGGACTTTGTGCTTCTCTGGAGAAACGGCCCATCAATAATTGTAGGAAAAAATCAAAATACTGTTGAAGAAATAAACATGGATTTTGTGAAGGAAAACAATATAAATGTTGTGCGCAGGGTTACAGGGGGCGGAGCAGTCTACCATGACCTGGGGAATCTAAATTTCTCATTTATAGCAAAAGCCGACAGCAATGAAAAAATAGATTTTAAAACATACAATGTTCCAATTATAAAGGCTTTGGAAAAGCTTGGGGTTAAATGCGATTTATCAGGACGAAATGACCTTGTTATTGATGGAAAGAAATTTTCCGGAATAGCTCAGAGTATTTCCAAAGGAAGAGTGCTTAACCACGGAACGCTTCTTTTTGATTCAAAACTTGAAACATTATCAAAGGCTCTCAATGTAAAAAGAGACAAGATAGAATCCAAGGGAATCAAATCTGTTGAAAGCAGGGTTACAAATATTAAATCATATGTTACAGAAGATGCAGACGTGCTGGAATTTAAAAACCTTCTTTTAAATAACATATTCGAATATTTCAATGAACCGGTAGAAACTTATGAGTTATCCCAGGAAGACAAGGAAAATATTCAAAAAATGGTTGATGAAAGATATGGCACATGGGAATGGAATTACGGCAGATCTCCAAAATTCAACTATAAAGGATACAACAGGTTTGCAGGAGGTTGTGTTGAAGCAAGGCTCCAGGTTGAAAGCGGCCTCATAGACAACTGCAAGATTTACGGTGATTTCTTCGGAAAGGGAGACATATCTGTTCTGGAAGAAAGACTGAAAGGCATTAAATATGATTCTGATGAAGTTAAAAAAGCATTGTCAGATTTTTCAGTAGAAGATTATTTAGGAAGAATAACAAAAGAAGAATTTTTACAGTGCCTCTTCAGCTAACATAATAATGATAATATAAAATGCTCAAATATGATTGCGTTAAATAATTGCGCAATGTTAAATATTTGAGCATTTTATTGTGCAAAAAATAAACATCTCATTATTAGCCTGTGAAAAAATGATTTATGATGCTCGGAAATTGAAAGATTTTACAAATAAAATTTAAGAGCAAACTGGCATAATATTTGCATATATCTAATAGGGTTGCTGTATATTTTTACGGCAACGGGGGGCGCATAAAAGGTTATATTCGGAGGATAGGTATAATGGAACGAAAAGATGTGGATTTACATGAACAAATCAAAAATATTGCTGAAAAAAACGATTGGCTGATTAAACTTGCAGGTCCTGTTTTGAAGGAGTTGTGCCTGCAGAATGGCAGCAAAAATTTTATTGTGATGCTGACAGATGTAAACTCAAAAGTTTTATTCATTGAAAAGAGCAATGATTCTGAAAAGGTTGGAATTTTGATTAATCTACTCAAGAATCGCGTGTATATAAATAAATCAGAAAATGAAGTGATTGAACTTCGTGTTTTAAATCAAAGCAAACAGGAAAGTACGGATTTTGAACAAATTACATATGATTACGGAAAAATATTAAACCATGTATATACAATAAAAATCAATTCTGAAGCAAAAGCGTTTATAACACTCACAACGTTCAAGGAAGAAGCAGGCTGTGACATAAGTTCTTTCATGCCTGTAATCTGCAAATCCATAAGCAATTTAGCCGAAATGTACAAAAAAAACAAGGAACTTGAAAATCAGAACAATTTCAGGGGCCTGCTCATTGATGCCTCATCTGACGGAATGCTTTCTGTTGACATGAAAGGAATAATAACATTTATTAATCCTGCAGGTATGAGAATTCTTAAAATTGACAAAGACGTAATAGGAAAGCATATAACAGAAGGAGTTGATTTTGAGCCTACTATACTTCATGTGCTGAAAACACAAAAGGGTTATGTTGACAAGGAATTCAGGCTCAAAAGCAAAAGAGGGGTTGTTCATTTTGTGAAGACAGCCATACTCTTAAGGGATGAGCAGGGGGAAATGGTCGGAGTTCTGGATATTTTCAGAAATATCAGAGAAGTTACAACTATGGTTAACAGAATGACCGGTGCTCAGGCCAAGTATTCAATTTTCAACATCATCGGTGAATCCCCGCAGATCAAGGAAATTAAAAAAATGATCAAAATGGCAGGCTCAAACGAGAGCCCTGTCCTCATAGAAGGTGAAAGCGGCACAGGCAAGGATATTATCGCTCAATCCATTCATAATTACAGCATCAGAAGCGACGGACCTTTTGTTACTGTAGACTGTGAGGCTCTTCCGAGAAATCTGCTGGAAAGCGAACTTTTCGGATATGAAGAAGGATCTTTTTCCAAGAAAAATACCGGAGGCAGACCAGGAAAAATAGAGCTGGCTTTTGGAGGAACATTGTTTTTAAACAATGTTGGATATATGCCTCTTGATCTTCAAAGCAAGCTTTCCAATGCGCTTATTAATAAAGCAGTTGTAAGGATTGGAGGCTTCAATGAAATACCTATCGATGTGAGGATTGTCTGTGCTTCCAATATCAACCTTGAAGATATGGTTGCAGAAAATAATTTCAGGCAGGATCTTTACAAATTGATCAACACTTCACACATAGTAACACCTCCTCTTAGGGAAAGACATGAAGACATAGATTTAATAGCAAATCAGACATTGAACCAATACAATCTCATTAACGGTACTAACAAGGAACTTTCAGAAGAATCAAGGAGTTTGCTGCATAAGTGGTGCTGGCCGGGCAACGTAAGAGAACTTGAAAGAGCCATTGAATATGCTTATTGTATTGCAAAGGGTGATGTGATTTTACCGGAGCACATGCAGAACAAAATTTCAAAGGTGAACGTGAAAATAAAGGAGAATCCGCTTATGAGCATCAAGGAAGCTGAAGAAATGGCTGTGCATAAGGCATTGGAGCACACAGGCGGCAATGTTACACAGGCTGCTAAAATACTTGGAATAGGCAGAAATACCCTGTACGGCAAAATGAAGGAATATGATTTATAGACTGTCCTGATTTTGAACAATTTTGTTTTTTAATATTTATGTATTTTATGATTCAGCAGTCTAAAACAAATTTGGCACAATTATTGCTATAATTTTTATACAAAGAGAAAATTATGAAAGGTGGTATATAATTTTGAAAAACAAAAAATATTCAAAAGAAATGCTTCTAGACTTTTATGAAACTATGGTCAGAATCAGAAAATTTGAAACTAAGTTGACAGAATACTTTACTAAAGGAATGCTGTATGGAAATATTCATACTTCAATAGGTCAGGAAGCAGTTGCTACTGGAACAAACAAGGCTTTGGAGAAAACAGATTTAATTACTGCTACACACCGCGGACATGGACAGATAATAGCAAAAGGTGCAGACACAAAAATAATGATGGCTGAACTTTTTGGAAGAAAAACAGGCTATTGCCAGGGTAAGGGCGGTTCAATGCACGTTGCTGACGTTTCACTGGGAATACTCGGAGCAAACGGTATAGTTGGTGCCGGTATACCAATAGCTGCAGGTTCAGCACTTGCTTCAAAAATTAAAGGAACAAAAGAAGTTACTGTTGCTATCTTTGGTGATGCAGCATCAAACCAGGGTACATTCCATGAAGCAGTTAACATGGCATCAGCATGGAAGTTGCCTGCAGTATTTTTATGTGAAAATAACAATTACGGTGTTTCAGTAAACATTCACACTGTAACTAATGTTGAATATATTTCAGACCGTGCAAAAGGATACAATATCCCTGGAGTTGTGGTTGACGGAAATGATCCAATAGCTGTTTATGAAGCTGTTAAACAGGCTGTTGAGTATGCCCGTGAAGGTAACGGCCCATCAATAGTAGAATGTATGACATGGCGTATGAGAGGACACTATGAAGGTGACCCTGCTGCATACCGTGACAGAGCAATAACAGATGAATGGGCAAAGAAAGATCCTATTGATAACTTCAGAACAAGACTGTTGGCTGAAGGAATAGAAGAAGCTGAAATAGCTGCCATTGATGAAGCAATGGAAAAAGAAATCAACGATGCAATTGAATTTGCATTGGAATCTCCATTGCCTGATCCAAGTGAAGTTACAACAGACGTATATTCAAGTGATAATGAGAGGTGTGTTGCAAGATGAAAAAAATAAGCATTAGTAAAGCAATTAGCGAAGGTCTTCATGAGGAAATGCTAAGAGATGAAAATGTAATAGTTCTTGGTGAAGACATGGCAAAAATGGGAAACGTATTTGCCATTACACAAGGATTTCTTGAAGAATTCGGACCAAACAGAGTAATAGATACACCTATAAGCGAATCAGGATTTTTAGGAATGTCTGTGGGAGCAGCCATGAGAGGTATCCGTCCTGTTGCAGAACTCATGTATGTTGACTTCATAGGTGTTTCATATGACCCTATCATGAACCAGGCAGCAAAAATGAGATATATGACAGGCGGACAAGTTACTGTTCCTATGGTTCTTCGTGCACCAATGGGTTCAGGAAGAAGAAATGCAGGACAGCACTCATCATGCCTTGAAACATTGTTCACAAATGTTCCAGGACTTAAGGTTGTTTGCCCATCTACTGCAAAAGATGCAAAAGGACTCATAAAAGCAGCAATCCGTGATGACGATCCTGTAGTATTTTTGGAGCATAGACTTCTTTATGCTAAGAAAGAAGAAATTCCAGAAGAAGAATATATAATTCCATTAGGAAAAGCAGATATTAAACGTGAAGGAAAAGATGTAACAATAATCACATGGTCACGTCAGGTTTACTTTGCACTTGAAGCAGCAGAAGAACTTGAAAAAGAAGGAATTGATGTTGAAGTGTTAGACCTTCGTTCACTTGTTCCGCTTGATTGGGATGCAATTAAAGAATCAGTTTGCAAGACTCACAATGTTGTTGTAGTACATGAAGGTGTAAAGAGAAGCGGATTTGGAGGAGAATTGTCAGCACAAATTACTGAAGAGCTGTTTGATGAACTTGATGCTCCTGTTGAACGTGTTGCAGCATTAAATGTTGTACCTCCGTTTGCACCGACACTGGAAGATGCATTTTTCCCACATCCGGCAGACATAGTAAAAGCAGTTAAAAAGTTATTAAATAAGTAAGAGGAGGTCATAATCATATGGCAACAGAAGTAATAATGCCCCAGCTTGGTTTAACCATGGAAGAGGGTACCATAGCAAAATGGATTAAACAAGTAGGCGACAAAGTATCAGTTGGTGATGTATTGGTTGAAATTACAACTGACAAACTTTCAAGTGAAATAGAAAGCGAAGTTGATGGCGTTTTATTAAAAATAGTGGCACAAGAAGGCGAAGACATTCCGGTTAAGGGATTGCTGGCAATAATAGGAGCAGAAGGCGAGCAGGTTGGTGCAGCCTCAGCTCCTGCAGCAAAAAAAGAAGAAGTACAGGCTGAAGCACCAAAGGCTGAAACAGCAGCACCAAAGGCAGCTTCAGTTACTGAAGGCGGAAGAGTAAAAGCTTCTCCTTTGGCAAAGAAAATTGCTTCAGAACTTGGAGTTGATCTTACAACAGTAGCTGGTTCAGGACCTAACGGCCGAATTGTACAAAAAGATGTACTGGCAGCAGAAGTAAAGCCAGCAGTTGTTGAAAAAGCACCTGAAGTTAAAGCAGCACCAGCTCCGGCACCTGTTCAGGCAGCTGCAAGTGCAGATGTTGTAAAACCATTGACTAACATGCGTAAAGTTATTGCAAAGAGAATGCAGCAAAGCAAAAATACTGCTCCTCACGTTACAATAACAACAGAAGTTAATGTTGACAAAACAATAGCTTTAAGAAGCAAACTGAATGCAAAAAATGCAGATATGAGATTCAGCTATACTGACATATTGGTTAAAATGTGTGCTACAGCTTTGAGAAACTATCCAAAAATCAATGCATCAATCACTGAAGACAGCATGATATTCCATGACAAGATCAATATAGGAGTTGCTGTTGCATTAGATGACGGACTGATTGTTCCTGTTGTAAGCAATGCAGACCGTAAAGGTTTGAAAGCAATAACAAAGGAAACAAAAGACCTTATTAATAAAGCAAGAACAAACACATTATCACCTGATGAAATGTCAGGAGCTACATTTACAATAAGTAACCTGGGCAGCTATGACATAGATGGATTCACTCCTGTTATTAATCTTCCTGAAGCTGCAATATTAGGTGTGGGACGTATTGTGAAAAAACCAATAGTCAATGAAAATGATGAAATAGTGCCGGCATCAATGATGGTGTTAAGCATGTCATTTGACCACAGAGTTGTAGACGGAGCACAGGCTGCAGAATTCCTTAAAGCTTTGAAGGGATACCTGGAAGATCCAGACAACATGTTCGTATAAGCATTACATTAATATGGCCGCTTTCTCAAACCTTAAGGGTGGACAGCGGCTATATCCACATAATATTATAAACGAAAGGAAGTGAAATTTTAGTGGGCTTTAGCTCACTAATATATTATGAGCGATAAAACAAAGGTAGTAGTAATAGGCGGAGGTCCGGGAGGATATGTTGCAGCAATAAGAGCAGCACAACTTGGCGGAGAAGTAACACTGGTTGAAAAACAATATTTAGGCGGAACATGTTTAAATGTAGGTTGTATACCAACAAAATCTTTGCTCCATTCTGCAGAATTGTTCGAAGAAGCAAAAGAAGGCGCTAAATATGGAATTGTATCAAGCGATGTTAAAGTAGACTTCACAAAGGTTCAGGAAAGAAAACAAGCAGTTACGAAACAACTGGTAAACGGTGTTAAGGGACTTCTTGCAGCTAATAAAGTAAAAGTTATTTTCGGAGAAGCAGCATTTACAGGCAAAGACACAATAGAAGTAAAGACTGAAAAGGGAACAGAAACTATAAAAGCTGATAAATTTATAATTGCTACAGGTTCAATTCCTGCAAAACCTCCTATTCCTGGCATTGATTCAAAACAATGCATTGATTCAACAGGAGCCCTTGAACTCAAGGAAGTTCCAAAGACAATGATTATTGTCGGAGGCGGTGTTATAGGTGTTGAGATAGCAACATTGTACAGCACACTGGGATGCAAGATTGTTATCATAGAAATGTTGAATGAAATAATGCCAATGATGGATGGCGAGCTTACAAAAATGGTACGTGCTAAACTTGCAAAAAAAGGTGTTGAAATTTTTACAGGAGCAAAGGTTATGTCCTTTAAGGATGCCGGAGAAAATGTAGAAGTTACAGTTGAAATGCCAGACGGAAAAAACCAGGTGTTTGCAGGAGAAAAAGCTCTTATATCAATCGGAAGAAGAACTAACACTGCAACAATCGGACTGGAAAAAGCCGGCATAGCAAATGACAGAGGAAGAATAACAGTAAATAATAAAATGGAAACCAACGTTCCTGGAATATATGCAATAGGAGATTGTGTAGGACAAATAATGCTTGCACACATTGCTTCAACAATGGGAGAAGTTGCTGCAGAAAATGCAATGGGACACAATAATGTATTCGACAGCAAGACTAACCCTTCATGCGTTTACACAAAACCTGAATTTGCTTCTGTTGGATTGACAGAAGAAGCAGCAAAGGCTCAGGGAGTTGATTACATTGTTGGTAAATTCCCATTGGCAGCCAACGGAAGATCTATGATCATGGGCGAAGACGGCATGGTTAAAATAATTGCCGGAAAGAAATACAAGGAAATTCTTGGAGCTCACATACTTGGACCAAGAGCAACAGACCTTATAGGTGAACTGGCTTTGGCAATTGCTCTTGAAGCAACAATAGATGAAGTAATAGCTACAATCCATGCACATCCAACAGTTGCAGAATCAATAAAAGAAGCAGCTTTGGCCGTAGAAAAAAGAGCAATTCACGTACCAAACAGATAACAGATATATAACAAATCATAGCACTTAAAGCGATAGGTGAGCATAAGCTCATCTATTGCTGTTCATTTATATGAATAAATTTATAATAAGGAGTTGTTCAGTTTGAAGAAAATCGGATTTATCGGAATGGGCATAATGGGATTGCCAATGGCTTTGAATTTAGTAAAGAAAAGCAAACAGGATATCATAGGGTTTGACGTTGTTGAAGAAAAAAAGAAAATTTTTAAGGAAAATGGCGGTATTCCTGTTGATAATACTGATGAAATAACTAATGTCTGCGATATTATTTTTTTATGCCTTCCAACCAATGATTTGGTTAAATCAAACATTCAAAAAATAGTAAGTTCAGGCAGAATTGGAACTATAATTGTTGATTTAAGTTCAACTGCTCCTAATGTAATACGCAGCATGTACCCTGCCGCAAAAGAAGCAGGTATAAAACTGCTGGATTCTCCGGTAAGCGGAGGAGAAGTAGGAGCCATAGAAGGAACTCTTGCAATCATGTGCGGCGGAGACAAGGAAGTTTTTGACGAAGTACAGCCTCTGCTCCATTGCATGGGAGTTCATGTTACATACATGGGAAGTACAGGCTGCGGTTCTGTGGCTAAGCTTGCAAACAACATGATAGTTGGCTGCAATCTGGCTTCAGTTGGTGAAGCATTGGCATTTGCAGTTAAGGCAGGCCTTGACCCTCAGGTACTGTTTGAAGCCATAAAGGATGGATTTGCAGGAAGTGCAGTTTTCAGCACAAAGGCACCAAAAATTATAAGCAGAAATTATGAGGCCAGCGCAAGAGTGGCTGTTCACCAGAAAGATTTGAAAAATGCCGTCCAGCTTGCAAATGAATTGGGAATTGAAATACCCATGTCAGAAATGGTGCTGGACTATATGAATGAACTTGAAGCAGACGGAAGAATAAATGAAGACCACTGTGCAGTTGCAAGAATTTATGAAAAGCGCATGGGTGTTGAAATAAAGAGCAGCAACGAATAAAAATAAAATATGATAAAATTTTAATCAGTCACTCCTTAAGCCATTTGTTAAAAATCTATTAATATTGACTAGCGTATTCTGTTAGTGTATAATAAATGAGCAATGAAAATGATTTCATCTTAAGGAGTGATTTTTTTTGACAAATTTATTGTCTAAAACTTATGCAGATTATGTGCTCAATGGTTTTAAAAGATGTGAGGCACTTAATACTGACAAGGACAGCAGTGTTTGTTTTTTTAATATTTCAGCATTTGATTTGGATTTTCTTTTGGCTGAAAACAAGGAATTGTTGCATCAATCTGAACAAATTATGGAAAACATGTGCGAATATATGGATTCTTTCATTTCGATTTTTTTGGTAAACAAGGAAGGTTACATTTTAAAGGAAAAGAAATGCAATGGGTATAACCTGGACTTGGGAATGAATTTACCCTTAGGCGGCAGATTTACAGAGAAATTTAACGGAAACACTTCTATCAGCACTTCGATTGCTGAAAACAGGCCTATTTGTCTTATGGGTGATGAACATTACTGTGGCTGTTATCACGATTATGCCACATTGAGCGCACCTGTTTACAGCGGTAGTGATATTGTAGGTGTCCTGTCAGCCATAGGACTAAAAGAAAATGCAAATCTGTATGCTCTTGGCATGCTTTCTGCATCAGCAAGGGCAATAAGCGTAGGTTATGAGGCTGAAAGAATCAACAAGGCCATTGTTGAAAAAAACAAATATGAAAGTGCAATAGTTGAGACGCTTACTGATGGTGTTCTTACAGTGGACAAGGATGGGTTTGTCACTTACCTTAATCAGGTTGGTGCAGAAATACTCTGTGTAAACAGAGAAAAATCCATAGGAAAACATATATCTAATGTTGTGGATTTCAAGCCGGTTGTCCTGGATGTATTGAAGACCGGAAAAGGATATATTGACAAGGAATTTCTTCTTACAAATGCAGCAGGAATCAAAATTCATTTCATCAAGACTGCAGTTCCTATAAAGGATGAAAATGGAAACACTGTTACCGTAGTAGATACATTCAGAAAAATCAAAAGAGTCAACAAATTTTTAAATGAAATGACCGGTGCCTATGCTAATTTCAATTTTGAAGACATTATAGGCTCAAGCACTAAGCTTCAGGAATGCCTCAACACTGCAAAAGCTGCTGCGGGCAGTCTGTCCAATGTACTGATTACAGGAGAAAGCGGTACTGGCAAAGAGCTTATTGCACATTCAATTCACAATTACAGCGACAGAAGAAAACAGCCTTTTGTTTCAATAAATTGCGGTGCCATTCCAAGAGAACTTCTGGAATCAGAACTTTTCGGCTATGAGCCCGGTTCTTTTACAGGAGCTTCCACTAAGGGAAGAATAGGTAAGTTTGAACTTGCTGACGGAGGCACAATATTTCTTGATGAAATAGGTGAAATGCCAATGGATATGCAGGTAAAGCTCTTAAGGGTCATTCAGGACAGAAAGCTTACAAGGGTTGGCGGAAACAGCATATTTGATCTGGATGTGAGAATCATTGCAGCAACAAACAAGAACCTTCTGGACCTATGCAAAAAAGGAATTTTCAGAGAAGACTTATATTACAGAATCAACGTTCTTCATGTAAATCTGCCTCCATTAAAGGAGCGCAAGGAAGATATTCATGAACTTATTCACCATTTCATCAAAAAAATAAGCAATTATTTAAATAAGGACGTTTATGACATTTCAGCAGACGCCATGAAGAAAATAATGAGCTACAGCTGGCCTGGTAACATAAGAGAGCTGGAAAACACAATAGAAAGAGCTGTTAACCTCTGCAGCGGCCGCATTATAACAGAAAATGAAATTTTTAATGACGAGTGGAGCATGAGCAATGCTGATGCAGGGCAGGCTGAAGAATTTTCAGCAGCTGTTTCTGAAGCACTTTCTGAAAAGGATATCGAGCCGCTGGAAGTAATGGAAAGAAGAGCCATTGAAAGAGCCCTCAGCATTTCCGGAGGCAATATAACCATAACAGCAAACATGCTGCAGGTTACCAGAAACACAATTTACAACAAAATGAAAAAGTACAATTTAGCAGAATGATTATTATGAATCAACAAATGAGAATTAGCAGTGCTAAAAAAATTGGCACTGCTAAAAAAATACACAAGTGAGTGCACAAAATTTTAACATTCAATAAAGTTACAGTTTGCAAATGTTTGTTTTGAGTTTGACTTAAAATTAACTATACGTAAATGCAAATGTTTTTCTGACTTGGCATTAAAATTGGCATATCAATTGCAAGTATAATACATGTAAAAATAAATAACCTTAGGAGGAATTTAAGTAATGAAAAAAATATTATCCCTTATACTAGTGGCAGTATTGGCATTAAGTGTAGGCTTGACAGGATGCTCATCAAAGGCAGAGCAGCCAGCTGGAGATAAGCCTGCAGAATCTAAAGGGGAAAAGGTAACCTTGAAGTTTAGTACTACAACTTCAGACACATCAACTTGGACTTTAGGTGCTAAAAAATTCGCTGAAATAGTTGGCGAAAAAACAAACGGAAGAATTGAAGTAAAAGTATATCCTAATGATCAGTTATCAGGCGGAAATCAAAGCAAGGGTATTGAAATGCTTATGTCAGGTTCAACAGATTTGACTTTCCACTCTAATATAATTTACTCAGTAATGGATGAAAGATTCGGAGTTGTAAGCTTACCATTCTTAATTCAAGATACTGCTACTGCAGATAAATTACTTGACGGAGAAGCTGGAGAAGCATTAAACAAAATATTGCTTGAAAAGAACATCGTAGGTCTTGGATTTGGCGAAAATGGTTTCAGACAATTGACAAACAGCAAAAAAGCAGTTGAATCACCTGCAGATATGGCTGGAATGAAAATTAGAATACCTGGAATCAAAATGTTCATATCTCTTTACAAAACTTTAGGCGCTGACCCTATAACTATGAACTTCGGCGAAGTGTTTACAGCTTTACAGCAAGGAACAATTGACGGACAGGAAAACCCAACAGACGTTATATCATCATCAAAAATCAACGAAGTTCAGGAATATATGACTGTATGGGATTATGCATATGATGCAATCATCCTTGGAATGAACAAAGACAAGTTTGAAAGCTTCAGTGCAGAAGATCAGCAAATCATAAAAGATGCTGCAAAAGAAGCAATTGCTTACCAGAGACAAATCAACAGAGAAAAAGCTGCTACACAAACTCAGCAGTTTATCGATGCAGGCATGAAAGTTAACACATTGACACCAGAACAAAAAGCAGTATTCAAAGAAGCAGTTCAACCTGTATACGCTGAATATGAACCAATAATGGGAAAAGACCTTATTGATGCTTTCAGATAGTAGTAATAATTGAAAATTTTTTTCTAAGTCGAAAGACTTAGAAAAAAATTTTACTTAAAAGTAAAATGGAGGTAGCGATGAAAAAGTTTTTCGGCAATTTTGAGAATTACATCATGGCTTTTGGACTGACAGTAATGACCTTTATAACAGTAATAAATGTTATTTCAAGAAAGTTCCTGGGATTGTCAATGTCTTTCTTGGAGGAATTAACAACATCAATGTTCATCCTGACAACATTGTTGGGAGCAGCCGCTGCAGCAAAAAGAGGCGGTCACTTAGGCTTAAGCGCATTAACAGACTTATTGCCTAAGAAACATCAAAAGTATGTAGCATTAGTTACATGGGCAGTAGCAGCATTTTTCTCAGTTTATTTAATCAAATACGGTTTAGTTATGGTAAAAGGCGAAATTGCCATGGGCATTACAACTCCATCTTTGGGATGGCCAGAGTGGTGGTTTGGAATGTTCTTACCAGTAGGCGGAATATTTATATTACTCAGATTTACAGAATGGACTATTAATGCTTTTAAACAAGCAAAGAAGGAGGTAAAATAACATGAGTATAGCAGCATTATTATTTATTTCCTTTGCAGTATTGTTATTATTAAATGTACCGATAGCTTTAAGTCTAGGTGCTTCATCTCTTATAGCCATGGTCGTAGCTGAATTGCCTATGGACATGTTCCCAATGCAAATATATGCTAACATAGGTAAATTTACATTGCTGGCAATACCGTTCTTCATGCTTGCAGGAAACACAATGGAAAAAGCAGGTATTTCAGACAAGCTGATTACCCTTGCCAACAAATTCGTTGGTCACAAAACAGGCGGTCTTGCAATAGTAGGTGTTGTAACTTCATGTTTCTTTGCTGCAATTTCAGGTTCTGGTCCTGCAACAGTTGCATCACTTGGAGTTATCATAATCCCTGCAATGATTAATGCAGGATATTCAAAAGGAATGTCATCAGCTTTGATGGCAACAGCAGGCGGTATAGGAGTTATTATCCCTCCAAGTATTCCATTCGTTGTATATGGTGCAATTGCCGGAGTTTCCATAGGAAAGATATTCATGGCAGGTATAGTTCCAGGATTGCTGATGGGAGCTTCCTTAGTTGTTGCAAGCTTAATATTGGCAAAGAAAATGGATATTGAACCTGTTCCAAAAGCTTCAGCAAAAGAAAGATGGGAAGCTTTTAAAGATGCAATCTGGGGACTGATGATGCCTGTAATAATCCTCGGCGGTATTTACGGAGGATTCTTCACACCAACTGAAGCAGCTGCTGTTTCAGCAGTATATGGTATTTTGGTAGGGGTGTTTGTATACAGAAAAATTAAACCAAAAGATTTATATGACCTGATGGTTGAATCAGCCATAGGTTCAGCAATAGTAATGTTTATAGTTGCTGCGGCAGGATTGTTTGCTTGGTTCTGTACAACAGAAGGAATTTCTGATATGGCCAGCGAGCTGTTATTGGCAGTTTCAGGAAGCAAGTACATGTTCCTGTTCATAGTAAACATAATATTGTTAATAGCAGGATGTTTCCTGGACGCAACTTCTGCACTTTATATATTTACACCAATAATGCTTCCAGTTGCAACTCAGTTAGGCTATGATCCAATTGCACTTGGTGTTGTTATGACAATGAACCTTGCAATAGGAATGATTACACCTCCAGTAGGAGTTAACCTGTACGTAGCGTGCGGAGTTTCAAAAATAAGTCTTGGACAGATATCAAAAGCAGTTGTTCCTTATTTGATAGCTTCTCTGATAGTATTGTTCTTGATAACTTATGTACCAGATATAATCTTATGGTTACCAAATATGATGGGAATTAAATAAATTAAATTTTATTAATCCTGTAAATTTATTTAATAATGAATTTAATAAGATGGATTATTATAATCCATCTTTATTTTATCAAAAAAATAAGGAGATATAATAATGAATGTTAGGGAACACACAAAAGAAGCCAATATTAAAAGAGTAATTGTCGGAAGAATTCCAAGGGGTGAAGACCTTCTTACAGGAATAAGAGAAATATGCGAAGAATACGGAATAAAAAACGGCTATATCACAGGACTTTTAGGAAGCCTTGACACAGGAAGATTCATTTATGCCATTCCAAATGAAGAAGGAAAAATCGGATTTGTGTACAGTGATTCCGTAGATGTTGAAGGACCGTTGGAACTTTTGGCAGGTCAAGGCATCATAGGAACTGAAGACAATGGAAATCTTTCTATTCATCTTCATATGCTTGTAAGCGACAAGTACATGAGAGTTTTCGGCGGACACTTTGTTGACGGCGTAAATCGCGTGGCAGCTACAGCAGAAATAGTAATCCATGAAATTGAAAATGCAGAATATAAAAGAGAATTTGACAATCAGACAGGATTTAAGCTGTTTAAGATAAAATAGTAACTTAAGTTACATTTATATGATGTACTCATCATACAACATTAATTCAGGGAGAAAACATATGAAAGCAGTGGTAAAAGAAAATGCTAGTGTGGGCGCGGTTTTAAAGAATGTTGAAATGCCTGTACTTGAAGAAGGCGAAGTATTAATAAAAATTAAAGCTGCAGCTATATGCGGCACTGATCAGCATATTTATAACTGGAACAACTGGGCGCAAAACAACAACATTAAGCTTCCTACAATTCTTGGACATGAATGCAGTGCTGAAGTGGTTGAAGTGGGACCTGGTGTGAAAACGCTGGAAGTGGGAGATTATGTGGCATGCGACACGCACATCCCATGCGGTCAATGTTATCAGTGCAAAAACGGCCAGCAGCACATATGTCAGAATCTGAAGCTTTACGGTGTGCATACAAACGGATGCTTTGCAGAATATTCCAAGATACCTGCAGTATGCGCAGTGAAGATTCCTGAAACAATAAGCCCAAATGTGGGTGCGGTCTTAGAACCTCTCGGAACAGCTGTGAGATCATGCGTTGAAGTTCAGGCTTCAGGAAAAAATGTAGCAGTAATAGGCTGCGGTCCAATAGGCTTAATGGCTGTAAACACTGCAAAAGCATTTGGAGCAGCCAACATATATGCAATTGACATTAACGAATACAGACTTGGTATTGCAAAAGAATTAGGAGCAACAGAAGTAATAAATTCATCTTTGGTAAATTCTGCCGATAAACTTAAAGAACTGACAAACGGAGTAGGAGTGGATGCTTTCATAGATGCTTCTGGAAGTACAGCAGCTATTCTTGATGGTTTCAAGGGATTGAGAAAAGGCGGAACAGTGGCTTTAATAGGTTTGCCATCAAGACCTCTTGAAATAGACCTTGGTTCACAGGTTATATTTAAAGAAGCAACAATAATAGGAATACACGGAAGAAAAATGTTTGAAACCTGGACTGTCATGTCTAATCTTCTTGACAAGGGACTTTTGAATATTGATCCTGTAATAACTCATGTTTTGAAACTTGAAGAATTTGAAGAAGGTTTTGATATTTCTCAAAAAGGAATTGGCGGCAAGGTGATTTTGGTTCCATAATAATATTATTATTTCCATGATGCAGCAAAGAATATATACCTTTGCTGCATCAAAAAAAGATTAAATAAATTCAATATGTTTAATATTTAAGCATTAATGTGCTCAAAAATTTAGCATAATGCTAAAAAATTGAGCATAAAAACAGCTAGTTTTAACGCTATGGTTAAGAGTTTCATTGAAATATAAGGACTTACATAATTGGCACGGTTATTGCAAACATTTTCTCAGTATATTGATGCCGTGGTCATCAACTGTTTTCTTGACTTAAAAGAGAAAACGATTACAACGGTCATTAAATTTAATAATATTCCCACAAGGGATTAAATGGAAAGGAGAATAATTCAAGCAATACAATCAACTGTTTTTATTTAATGAGATAATATTGAAAAAATATAATCTAGGGAGGAAATGAAATGAAAAAAATATTATCACTTATTATGGTAGCAGCTTTAGTTTTAAGCATTGGATTAACTGGATGTTCACAAAAGGCAGAAGAAAAACCAGCAGCAGAAACACCTGCAGCACAAGCACCAACAGTTGAAAAACAAACTTTAAAAATGAGCGTTACAGCATCTGACACATCAACATGGGCAAAAGGTGCGGCAAAATTTGCTGAAATAGTGGCTGAAAAAACAAACGGACAAATTGAGATTAAAATATACCCTAATGACCAGCTTTCAGGCGGAAATCAAAGCAAGGGTATAGAAATGCTTATGTCAGGTTCAACTGACTTAACATTCCACTCCAATATTATTTATTCAGTAATGGATGAAAGATTTGGTGTTGTAAGTCTTCCTTTCTTAATTCCTGATGTTGAAACAGCAGACAAGATTATTGATGGAGCCGGTGGAGAAGCTTTAAATAAAATATTGCTTGAAAAGAACATAGTTGGTCTGGGATATGGACAAAACGGTTTCAGACAGCTTACAAACAACGTAAGACCAGTTGAAACTCCTGAAGACATTGCCGGTATGAAAATAAGAATACCTGGAATTAAAATGTTTATATCTCTCTTTAAGGCATTGGGTGCTGACCCTATAACAATGAACTTTGGAGAAGTATTTACAGCATTGCAGCAGGGAACAATAGACGGACAGGAAAATCCTCTTGATACAATTGCATCATCAAAGATTAATGAAGTTCAAAAATACATGACAGTGTGGAACTATTCATACGACGTAATCATTCTTGGTATGAACAAGGATAAATTTGAAAGCTTTGACCCTGCAACTCAGCAGATATTAAAAGATGCAGCTAAAGAAGCATGCTTGTATCAAAGACAAATAACAAGAGAACTGGATGCAGTTCATACAAAGAATTTTGTTGACGGC
Source organism: Sedimentibacter sp. (assembly GCF_029265225.1). Classification (GTDB taxonomy): domain Bacteria; phylum Bacillota; class Clostridia; order Tissierellales; family Sedimentibacteraceae; genus Sedimentibacter. Next base: position 2,201 of record NZ_JAJUJR010000008.1, on the reverse strand, counting down.
GGCGTTCAGGTTAATGAGCTTACACCAGATCAAATGGCAGTGTTCAGAGACAAGGTTCAGTCAGTATATACAGAATATGAACCTATAATGGGCAAAGAACTCATGGACATTTTCAGACAAGCAAAATAAAATAACAATAATATGATAACAATAAAAATAAGTCCTGGTCAGGACTTATTTTTTTATGAGGAGCAACTTTTTATAATATAGGAAAGTTATCTTTCCTATATTATAAAACGAGGATTGCAAAGGACGGGACGTCCTTGCCGTCAAGGGGGGTGCTCAGTAAAAATACGTTAGTATTTTTACGCCGAAGGGGGACATAGGTCCCCCTAGCGGAGTTGCGGAGCAACTTTTTTATACGTTTACCACCATTACGGGGCAAGGCGAAGCCGAAATTACCTTTTGTGTGACCGAGCCGACGAAAAAGCGTTCAACTTTTGAAAATCCTCTTTTTCCTATTATTATGAAATCATATTTTTCTTCAGCTGCCAGCTTTACTATTTCCTCTGCAGGCACTCCCACAATTACTTTTTTGTTTATTTTAAGATTATCCGTATCAAGATTTCTTACGAGTATATCAAGCATTCTGCCTTCTTCATAAATCAGCTGCTTAAGCATATTTTTGCGGTTTGCAATAAATGCATTTTCAACGGTCATTCCGAAATACGAATATTTGTCTTCTGTGGGAAGATTGGCAACTGTAATGAACGTAAGTTCCGAATCAATTAATTTTCCCACGGATACAGCTTTTTCTGCTGCTTTTTTAGAAGCTTCAGAACCATCAACAGGTATTAATATTTTTTTCATACGATTCACCTTCCATTATTTATCCTTATATAAAAATGTTATTCATGAACTACAAGAACCGGACAAACTGCATCTGACACAACCCTGTATGCCACGGAACCCAGGAAGAAACGTTTGACCTTGGTAAATCCTCTCTGACCGATTACAATCATGTCATATTTTCCTTCTTCAGCTTCTTTTAAAATTTCTTCATAGGCAACTCCGGCTATTACTTTTTCACTTGTCTGAATATCGCTTAAGTCCAGCCCTTTTATTACGGAATCCAGCATTTTCTTTTCATTTTCTTTCAGTTTTTCTTTTAATTTTTTCATGTCAGGATCTATGAGCACTCCAAATTTGTTGTACTTTGATAAATCCGGTTCCAGTATTACCGTTATGAACATTATGCTAGCACCAAATTGTCTGGCAATTTCAACTGCCTTCGCTGCCGCTTTCTGGGAAGCGGTTGAACCGTCCACAGGGACTAATATTTTTTTCATAGCTTCCTCCAATTATAATATTGCTTATTATACTTATACCGTAATTTATTTGCTGTAAACAAAATTGTTCTAGAAAATATACAAAATTTTGAAAATTTAATACCAATTGTCTATAACACTAAATTTTAAGACGAAGTTTAACGAAAAATTAATGTATTGAGGAGGCAGGATGACTGTGATATAATTTATAGGCCAAGAGTTAAATATTGCGGAGGAAAAATGGAATTATTAAATACACTTAACGAAAAACAAAGAGAAGCTGCAGCTCATGACAAGGGCCCAATACTTGTAATAGCAGGAGCGGGAACAGGCAAGACAAGGGTTCTTACTCACAGAATTGCAAATTTAATAGGGACAAACAAGGCAATGCCCTGGGAGATTCTTGCCATTACGTTTACAAACAAAGCAGCAAATGAGATGAAGGAAAGAATATCACAGCTCATTGATTATTCGGTTGATAAGATGTGGATTGGAACATTCCATTCTGTTTGCGTCCGCATGCTGAGAAGAGACATTGACAGAATAGGCTATGACAGAAATTTTATCATATATGATACCAGTGACCAGAAAACACTTTTAAAAGACTGCATCAAGGAACTTGATCTTGATGTAAAAAAATACAATTCAAATGTAATTAAATCGATTATAAGCAATGAAAAAAACAAAAGGGTAAATCCAGACAAGTTCATTTCTGAGAATTACGGAAGCTTTTATCACAGAAATGTGGGTGAAGTGTATGCTCTTTATGAAAAAAAACTTAAGACTGCAAATGCTCTTGATTTTGACGACCTTTTAATTAAGGCACTGGAACTTCTTGAAAGAGAGCAGGATATAAGGGATTCTTACCAGGATAGGTTCAAGTACATACTTGTGGACGAGTATCAGGATACAAACAACATTCAGTACAACCTT
>NZ_JAJUJR010000466.1 GCF_029265225.1 Sedimentibacter sp. | reverse complement strand
TGGAGTAAGAATAAACACCTATGGTGTTGTACGGCAAATCAGCCATTATAGAAATAAAATTATCCACAAAGGTACTGTACACATCGTCAGAAATAATCATTAAATCAGGATTTGAATTGCTGACTATATCCTTAAGCTGTTTTATTGTTTCAGCCTTCATTGCAACTGACGGAGGATTATTTGGATTTACAACGAACAAGGCCTTGATAGATGTGTCTCTCAGCTTGTCCAGTTCGCTTTCAGGATACTGCCATGTATGTCTTCCTTTTTCATCTACTTCATCGGCAGAAATATTCACAACCTCGAAATTGTACCTTGGTAAATGCGGCACTTCCAGGTATGGGGTGAAAATAGGCGTCATCAATGCAATTTTATCGCCTCTGGACAATATGTTGTTTGCTATGAGTGAGTCGAAAATATAACACATCCCTGCAGTAGCGCCTTCAACGGCAAATGTGTTAAACTTTCTTTCCAGAGGTTCGTTATAGCAAAGTTCCTGAATCAGGTAGTCATTGACAACAAGTTCCACATGTCGAAGCATTCTGTCAGGCTGAGGATAGTTGTCACCAATAATCCCATCAACAAGTTCATGAATCCAGGCATCTGCATTAAAACATTTTACGGTTATTCCGTAGTTTATCATTTTTTTTAGCAAGTTTATTCCTGGAGCATCGGGATTGTTTCTTGCAAATTCCTTGAAGCGCTCAGCAATTCCTTCCTTCTTTGGCATGCCTGCCAGATCTCCATGATTCCACGTTCTGCGGCTTTCTGAAACCGCAAATTGTCCGAATGTAAAAAATGCTTCCCTTGGTGTTGCAGCAATCCAGTTGGGATTTCCTCTTCCTGCATCAAGCAATGTATGGGCGCTTCCCTTGCTGGAGTCTTCTGCCAGGTTTATCAACTTGTCCTTAAGCTCAAAAGGACTTATTTTTCCATATACTCTTTCAATTTCTTCTCGATGATAACTTGAATTATACATATATCCTCCGAATAGTGTTTTATATTTAATTAATTTGATGTCAGTTGGATTTAGAATGGGATGATTTTATCACAGCATTTTAAAATATGGAATACATTATATAAGGCGTTTTTAACGAAATGCATTTAATAATAAAGACTTATTATTTTTTAGATTATTTTAAAAAGAGAATCTTAAATATTTGTGAACAAAACAAAATAGTCCGCAGGTGTATCAAAATTAATAAAAAAACCTCCTTATACTAGAGGTAAAGAGGTTAAGTAAATGATAACGTATGTATTGGACATTGTTATTCTGAGAGCTTGCTCGAAGAATCTAATTTTTAAGGATGAGATCCTTCACTACGTTCAGGATGACAGCGTCAGGGTTTGTCAATGGTCTGACTGCTTTTTAAAGAGCGGCATTATTTTTTTACTACAATTCCTTTTTCAGCCATGAAAGCAGGGTAGTAGGATTCTTTTGCTTTTCTTAGTCCTTCAACTCCCATGTCTTCTTCACGGTTGACGTAAGTAAAGTTGCCTGCAAGCTCATTT
>NZ_JAJUJR010000124.1 GCF_029265225.1 Sedimentibacter sp. | reverse complement strand
TGGTAAGAGACACAAAAAAACCCAAAAGAAGAGTTCAGCCTGAAAAAGACAAATACCTGGCCTATGTTGAAGAAATGCTCACCGAAAGATTTTCTTCAAGGGTAAACATAAAAAGAAACAAGAACAAAGGCAAAATTGAAATAGAATACATTAACAATGAAGATTTGAACAGGATATTGGATTTGTTGAAAATAGAAGATTAATCATTTAAATGATTTTTCTTTTTCAAATTTTGACAAACGTTTACAATATTTTTAATTAATATATTTTGAACAAACTTCAATATACTAAACAAATCGATTTACTTTACTTTTTGAAGAATCAATATTAATAATAGTAAATATAGTTATGTAAAAAACGTTTAACAGATTAATAAAAGTAATTGTAAGCCGTGCTAAATGTTCTTAAATATTTAATTAGTTCTTTTGATTGACATTATATTAACAAAAATATATAATGGGAACAAATATCTGTTCAAAATAAACTAGGGAGGTTATTATTTTGATTAAAGGACTTGATGTTAGAGCTAATGAAAAGCAGTTTATTGAGCTTAAAGAGTACATTGACTCAATCAGACAATCACAGGGCATATTGATGCAGACTCTGCACAAGGCTCAGGAGATTTTTGGCTATCTTCCAATTGAAGTGCAGAAATTTATTGCTCATGAGGTAGATGTTCCACTAGCTGAGGTTTATGGTGTTGCTACATTTTACACACAATTTTCAATCACACCAAAAGGAAAACATAAAATTGGTGTATGTCTGGGAACTGCTTGTTATGTTAAAGGTTCACAACTGGTTTTGGACAAGTTGTCAAAAGAATTAAAGATTAGTGTAGGCGGGACAACCGATGACAATATGTTCACCCTTGAAGCTACAAGATGCTTGGGTTGCTGTGGTTTGGCTCCTGTTATGATGATAGACGGGGATGTATACGGTAAACTGGAACCTAAGAAAATTCCGGAAATTTTAGCTAAATATAAGGATTAGGGGGACGCGTATGAAATCTTTGGAAGAACTGAAAAAATTAAGAGAAGAGTCAATTAAGAATATTGAAATGAGAAATACAGATAAAGACATAAGAGTTGTTGTAGGTATGGCAACATGCGGAATATCTGCAGGTGCAAGACCGGTGCTCACAACTTTGGTTGAAGAGGTTGCAAAAAGAAATTTGAACAATGTGCAGGTAGTTCAGACAGGATGTATCGGTATGTGCACTTTGGAACCTATTGTTGAGGTATATACTGCCGATAAGGAAAAAGTGACTTATGTTCATGTTGATCCGGAAAAAGCAAAGAGAATTGTGTCGGAACATTTGGCAAACAACAATGTTGTTGTTGAGTATACAATAGGTTCAGCTGAAAAACAGTAGAAGTGGAGGAGAAGCGATGAAGATTTTCAGATCTCATGTTTTGGTATGTGGCGGAACTGGGTGCAGTTCTTCAAATTCTGCTTTGATTAAGCAAAGATTTGAAGAAAAAATTAAGGAATTGAAATTGGACGAAGAAGTACAGGTTGTCGCTACCGGATGTTTCGGTCTTTGCGAGGAAGGACCTGTAGTTATAATATATCCAGAAGGATCATTCTATGCAAGGATGACAGTTGAAAGAGTTGACGAAATCTGCGAAGAACACCTGCTGAAAGGAAGAATAGTAAGAAAATATCTGTTTGACGAGAGCGCAAGAGAAGAAAAAATAAAACCTCTAAGTGAAGTTGAATTTTATAAAAAACAAAAAAGAGTTGCTTTAAGGAACTGCGGAGTAATAAATCCTGAAGATATAAGCGAATATATAGCACGCGACGGCTATATGGCATTGGGAAAAGTATTGACAGAAATGACGCCTACAGAGGTAATACAGCTTGTTAAGGATTCAGGCTTAAAAGGAAGAGGAGGAGCAGGTTTTTCTACTGGTATGAAGTGGAGTTTTGCAGCTCCAAACCAAGCTGATCAGAAATATGTAATATGCAACGCTGACGAAGGAGACCCGGGTGCGTTCATGGACAGAAGCGTTCTTGAAGGAGACCCGCATGCTGTTCTGGAAGCAATGGCTATTGCCGGATATGCTATCGGAGCAACAAAAGGATTTATTTATGTAAGGGCTGAATATCCTATAGCTGTTCACAGATTGGAAATTGCAATAAAACAAGCTAAAGAAACAGGACTTTTAGGTAAAAATCTATTTAACACAGGTTTTGACTTTGATATTGAAATAAGACTTGGTGCCGGAGCATTCGTATGCGGCGAAGAAACTGCTCTCATGCAGTCAATAGAAGGTAAAAGAGGAATGTCAAGAAACAAGCCGCCATTCCCTGCAAACAAAGGATTATGGGGCAAACCTACAATAATCAACAACGTTGAAACTTTGGCCAATGTTCCTCAAATTATTTTAAACGGGCCGGATTGGTTCAAAAGCTTCGGTACTGCAAAATCTCCAGGAACAAAAGTATTTGCACTTGGCGGAAAAATCAATAACACAGGTCTCGTTGAAGTTCCTATGGGAACATCTTTGAGAGAAGTTATATACGATATAGGCGGCGGATGTCCAAACAACAAGGAATTCAAGGCTGTACAGACTGGTGGACCATCAGGCGGATGCCTTACTAAAGACCATCTGGATATTCCTATTGACTATGATAATCTTACAGCTGTAGGTTCAATGATGGGTTCCGGCGGAATGATCGTTATGGACGAAGACAACTGTATGGTTGACATTGCAAGGTTCTTCCTTGATTTTACCGTTGATGAATCATGCGGAAAATGTACACCATGCCGTGAAGGAACAAAGAGAATGCTTGAAATTCTTGATAAAATAACAGAAGGCAAAGGCACTATGGAAGATTTGGCTAAGCTTGAGAAGCTTGCTGTAAACATAAAAGAAACTTCATTGTGCGGCTTGGGACAAACAGCTCCTAATCCAGTTTTGTCAACACTGAAATATTTTAGAGATGAGTATGAAGCTCATGTTTTGGAAAAAAGATGTCCTGCTGGTGTTTGCCAGTCTCTCTTAAAATATATTATTACTATGGACTGCAAGGGATGTACTAAGTGCGCCAGAATATGCCCTGTTGGTGCTATTGAAGGAAAAGTTAAGGAAGTTCATGTTATCAATCAGGATAAATGTATTAAATGCGGCGCTTGTATGGATGCTTGTACATTCCATGCCATCATTAAAAAGTAAGGAAGGCAGGTGTTATAATTGGATAAAGTAAATGTAACTATAAATGGAATAACAGTAAATGTCCCTAAAGATTATACAGTCTTAATGGCTGCAAGAGAAGCAGGAATTGATATACCTACACTATGTTATTTGAAGGATATCAACGAAATTGCTGCCTGCAGGGTATGCGTTGTTGAAGTAGATGTTAAAGGCGTACCAATGCGTAATCTCCCGGCATCCTGCGTTCTTCAGGTTCAGGATGGAATGAGTGTAAGAACAAACACTCCGAAGGTAAGAAATGCCGTAAGAATGAATGTTGAACTGATACTAGCTAATCACAACAGAGAATGCCTCACATGCATGAGAAACGGCACATGTGAGCTTCAGAAACTTTGCGATGAGCTTGGTATTGATGATATTGAGTTCCAGGGAGCTAAAAGAGAAGCTAAAATAGACAATTTGTCATATTCAATAGTAAGAGATTCAAGCAAATGCATATTGTGCGGAAGATGCGTGTCTGCATGCAGAGACGTACAGGGAATAGGCATACTTGATTTTACAAAAAGAGGTTTTAAAACTGAAGTTGCACCGGCATTCGATTTCAGCATGAAAGATGTACCATGCGTATACTGCGGACAGTGCATCCAGGCATGTCCTGTAGCAGCTTTGAGAGAAAGATCTTATATAGACGATGTATGGGATGCAATAGATGATCCTGAAAAATTTGTTGTAGTTCAGACTGCTCCTGCAGTAAGGGCATCACTTGGAGAAGAATTCGGATATCCTGTAGGAACAGACGTAACAGGAAAAATGGTAGCAGCATTAAAGAGACTTGGATTTGACAAGGTGTTTGACACTAACTTCTCCGCTGACCTTACAATACTCGAAGAAGGAACAGAGCTTTTAAGCAGAGTAACAAACGGCGGAAAACTTCCAATGATTACATCATGTTCACCTGGATGGATTCGTTACTGTGAATTGAATTATCCTGAATTTTTGGAAAATCTGTCTACCTGCAAGTCACCTCAGCAGATGTTTGGTGCTATTGTCAAGTCATATTATGCAGAAAAAGAAGGTATTGACCCAAGCAAGATAGTATCTGTTTCTGTAATGCCTTGTACATCCAAGAAGACTGAAGCCAACAGACCTGAAATGGAAGTTGACGGATACAGGGATGTTGATTATTCACTTACAACAAGAGAGCTTGGAGATATGATCAAGCGTGCAAGAATAAGCTTCACAAAACTTCCTGATGAGCACACAGACAGCATTCTTGGTGATTACACCGGAGCCGGTGCCATATTCGGTGCAACTGGCGGTGTTATGGAAGCAGCTCTTCGTACGGTAGCTGACATTTTAACAGGCAAGGACCTTGAATCAATTGAATACAGTGCTGTCAGGGGTATTGAAGGTGTTAAGGAAGCAAGTGTTGTTCTTCCTATAGGCGGAGTTGACACTGAAGTTAAGATAGCTGTAGCTCACGGTACCGCAAATGCTTCTAAGGTATTGGAATCAGTTAAATCCGGTGAAAAACAATATCATTTCATAGAAGTGATGGCATGTCCCGGAGGATGCGTACACGGCGGAGGACAGTCTCATGTATCTGCCAAGGCAAGACTGGATGTTAATCCTAAGGTTAGCAGAGCAAATGCTCTTTATGAACTAGACAGATCGCTTCCTTTGAGAAAATCTCATAAGAATCCTGAAGTTATGAAGCTTTATGAAGATTATCTGAAAGAACCCAATGGTCACCTGTCACACAAACTTCTTCACACTCACTATGTAAAAAGAGATTCATATATAGTAGAACAGGAAGAAGAATTTGCAAAGATGCTTGAAAAATTAGATAGATAATCAATAAAAGAGATTTTCCATATGGAAAATCTCTTTTTTATATACTAGGAAAGTTCTCTTTCCTAGTATATAAAAAACGGGGATTGCAAAGGGCGGGACGCCCTTGCCGTCAAGGGGGGTGCGGAGTCTAAAACGCGGATGCGTTTTAATGCCGAAGGGGGACATAGGTCCCCCTAGCGGAGTTGCGGAGCAACTTTTTGTATGTTGATAAACAGCTTAATTGTGGACAACTATTTTTTTTATTTCATCAGCTGTTGATACAATGTAATCAGCACCTTCATCAAGCAGTACAGAAGCAGTACGAAAACCCCATAATACGCCAATTGACTTGATTCCGGCATTTTTTGCAGTTTGTATGTCTATTTCAGTATCTCCTACATAAAGGCACTGATTTTTTTCTACTTTAAGCTTACTTATTATATTAAGAAGAGATGTTGGGTCCGGTTTTGCCTTACAGTCTTCTTTAAGGCCGCTCACATAACAGATTCTTTTTCCGAATGTCTGTGAAACAAGTTTTTTTGTGAAGTCATCGGGCTTGTTTGATAAAATTGCTGTCAATATGTTGTTTTCATTGAGATAATCCAGCATATCCAGTATTCCTTCATAAGGCCTTGTGTTGTCAAGCATATGGGCATCATAATAGTTATTGTAGTGAACCAGAAATTCCTCTATTGTGTTTTCATCGTAATTTTCGAAAAACTCTGCCACGATGCTTTCAACTACTTTGCGTCTTCCTGTACCAAGAAGCAGTTTGTACTTCTGTGAATTAACTTTAGGCAGATTGAATTTACCAAGGGCGTAATTACATGCTTCTTCCAAATCCTTTGCAGAATCCATCAATGTGCCGTCCAAATCAAATATAGCAGCTTTAAACATAATGTCCTCCATTTTTATAATAATTATATATTAACATATATTGCCCTGCAATTGAAGCATTAATGAGCCAAATATTTGCTTTATGGCATCTGTCAAATATGGTATAATGATTTAAAAAGATTGTAGGTGATTAAAATGTTGCTTATTAAAAACGGAAGAATTATTGATCCATATTCAGGAATGGATGAATTTGCAGATATATTGGCAGAAGATGAAAAAATAATAAAAATATCTAAAAATATCAATGTTGATGAAGAATGTATCATTGTAGATGCTTCAGGAATGGTAGTTGCACCGGGGCTTATAGATGTACACGTGCACTTCAGGGACCCGGGTTTTACTTATAAGGAAGATATCCACACAGGGTCTATGGCTGCAGCCAGAGGAGGTTTTACAACTGTAGTATGCATGGCAAATACAAATCCGGTTGTGGACAATCCTGAAACCTTGGAATATATTTTGAACATATCAAAAAAATCTCCTATTAATGTCCTACAGGCTGCATCAATAACAAAAGGAATGAAGGGTACGGACATTGTTGACATGGAGAGCCTGAAAAACAAAGGAGCAGTTGGATTTACGGATGACGGTTACCCCATAATGAACACAGCCAT
>NZ_JAJUJR010000278.1 GCF_029265225.1 Sedimentibacter sp. | reverse complement strand
GAGTGTGTTATGACTGGGTATCCCATGACGGCAGCTACAATTTGCGTGAAGGAATGCAAAGGTATATGAAACTATTGGTTGGAATTTTTGCAGCTTAAATAGCTGTTAATATAGGAGGTATATATGTGGGATAGGGCAGAGCTTAAATCTTTAGCGAAATCGTCTCTGAAAAATAATTACTGGAATGCTTTTTTAGTAAGTTTGGTCTTGATGCTGGTTACAGGCAGAGGGGGAAGTTCAAGGGGCGAAGACACAGGAGAATATTTAGGAAGTCATCCGGAATATTTTATCTATTTTGCAGTTTTATTTATTCTTCTTATTGCGTTCAGGATATTCGCGGGATATTCTCTTGAGGTTGGTTCAAGAAAATACTTCGTCCAGCTTTCACAGTACAAGAACACAAAGGGATGCTACGGGTTTTCCTTTGACAGCATGAATTACATGGGAATTGTTTCAACAATGTTTGTCATGAATGTTTACAATATTTTATGGACACTGTTGTTTGTTATACCTGGAATAGTAAAGGCATATTCTTACAGAATGGTTCCGTACATACTGGGTGATAATCCGAACATAGGGACAAATGAAGCAATCACTCTGAGCAGGAAAATGATGGATGGAAATAAATTTGAAGCATTTGTGCTGGATTTGTCATTTTTGGGGTGGTATCTTCTGGGATTATTGGCACTTGTCGTTGGAATACTTTTCGTGAATCCTTATTACGATGCAACATGTGCACAGCTTTATCTGGCTCTCAGGAAAATTTCATTGGACAATGGAACCTGTACCTCAAGAGATCTTAATTTAAATGATTTTAATCAGTATGACGGATACAGTGATTTTAACAGATACTATCACGATGAAAATTAAAATTGAATAAATGACTGCACATAAAGCACCCCCTGGCTGTATATACTAATATACATAGGGGGTGTTTCCTTGAATCCATTGGAAGTGCATTACAAAAACAGCTTTGCAGCCATAAAAATAGGAAACTATCTGGCTGAACATATGAAAAACAATTTTGCTTTGGTATGTATCGGAACAGATAAGTGCATAATTGACAGCCTGGGTCCGTTAACCGGAACATTGCTCATGAAGGAAAATTTTTGCGGCGATATTTACGGAACACTGGAAAAACCTGTCCATGCAATGAATATCAACGATTACATAAAAATATTGAAAAAGAAAAATTACGACAACATCATAGCAATTGATGCATGTTTAAGCAACAAAAAGAACCAGGGTATAATAGAGGTGCGGGAAGGCTCAATCACACCCGGAAAGGGGATTGGAAAGCTCCTTCCTGAAATAGGAGATGTTTCAATAATAGGAGTTGTTGATTCAAGCGACAAGGAGTTTCACGACCTGGTGCAGGACACGAGGCTTTCACTCATTTATGAAATGGCTGAAACCATATGCGAGGGAATACTTCTGGCTGCCGATATGAACAACTGTATTGCTTCTGCTGTTAATGAGCAGGCATCATTAAGCAGCACATAAAAATGAGGACCTTACGGTCCTCTTTTATATTACTTGATGTTTTCTGTTATGATTTTTCCCATTTCCTGTGTGCTGATGGCTTTTTCGCCTTTTTTTGCTATATCCAGAGTTCTGTGACCGTCTTTCAATGATTTCTTAACAGCATTTTCAATTGCTGCTGCTTCCTCTGGCAGACCCAGGGTGTACTTGAGCATCATGGATACAGAAATAATTGTTGCAATGGGGTTTGCCTTCCCCTGACCGGCAATGTCAGGAGCTGAACCGTGAATAGGTTCATACATTCCAAAGTTGTTGTCTCCTAATGAAGCAGAAGGAAGCATTCCTATAGAGCCGGTAATCATGCTTGCTTCGTCTGAAAGAATGTCTCCAAACATGTTTTCAGTGACTATGACGTCAAACTGTTTAGGGTTTGTTACAAGCTGCATAGCTGCATTGTCAACATACATGTGGTTTAATTTTACATCCGGGTATTCTTTTGCTGTTTCTTCCACTGTCTTTCTCCAGAGCCTTGATGTTTCAAGCACGTTTGATTTGTCTACGCTTGTCACTCTCTTGTCCCTGGTCTGAGCAATTTTAAATGCCTGGTGGGCAATTCTTTCAATTTCATATTTTGAATATTCCATGCAGTCACAGGCGTAATCTCCTTCGGTAAATTTCTTTCCGAAATAAATTCCTCCCGTAAGCTCTCTCAGTATTACTACATCAAGGCCTCCCTCAACAATGTCCGGTCTTAAGGGACATGTGTCCTTCAATTCATCAAACATTATGGCAGGTCTGATGTTTGTGTATAAGTTCAGTTCCTTTCTTAAGGAAAGAAGTCCTTTTTCAGGTCTTATTTCGCTTGGCAGGCTGTCCCATTTAGGTCCGCCCACTGCACCAAACAACAGAGCATCGCTGTTTCTGCATACTTCCAATGTTTCCTGTGGAAGAGGAACTCCCGTCTTGTCTATGGCGGCTCCTCCTGCAAGAGCCTCCGTGTATTCAAATGTGTGACCGTACACTTCTCCTACTTTATTTAAAACCTTGACGGCTTCATCAACTATTTCAGGGCCGATTCCGTCACCTTTTATCACTGCTATTTTATAATTCATTGAACCCTCCGAGTTTTTTAATTTCTACATATCGTAGGGGCGGATCTTGTATCCGCCCGGGGTTATTAATACAATAATTTTCTTGTCTTCGGGAGGACACGAGGTCCTCCCCTACAAAATATGATTTCAAGTTCACCGACAATTACCAATATTAATTAATTCAAATAACTTTGTTATCAACCTAAATTAATTCTTAATTGCTTCTGATTTTGTTTTTTACGTAATTTACCAGTCCGTCTGCATTGATTATCTGCTCTATAAATTCAGGGAACGGTTCTGCCTGATAAGTTTCATTTTTTGTTATGTTTTTAATTGTGCCATTTTTGAAATCTACGGTCACTTCGTCACCTGCTACTATTTTGTCTGCTGCTTCCTCGCATTCAAGTATTGGAAGACCGATGTTGAAAGCATTTCTGTAAAAAATTCGGGCGTAACTTTTAGCTATGACGCATGATATGCCGGCAGCTTTTATGGCTATGGGAGCATGCTCTCTGGATGAGCCGCATCCAAAGTTTTTCAGTGCCACCACGATGTCTCCGTCCTTTACTTCGCTGATGAAGTTCTTGTCTATGTCTTCCATGCAGTGTGACGCCAAATCCTTGGGGTCTGTAACATTCAGGTATCTTGCTGGTATGATTACATCTGTATCTATGTCGTTGCCGTATTTGAAAACTTTTCCTTGTACAATCATTTTTATTCCTCCGGTATTTTAATTATTTAACTATGTCGCTTGGATCAGCAATTTTTCCTGCTATGGCAGAGGCAGCTGCTACTGCCGGGCTTGCCAGATACACTTCTGAACCTGTGTGGCCCATACGGCCTACAAAGTTTCTGTTTGTTGTAGAAATGCTTCTTTCGCCGTCTGCTAAAATTCCCATGTAGCCTCCCAGGCATGGTCCGCAAGTAGGAGTGCTTATGGCGGCTCCCGCATCGATAAATATTTCAGCCAGCCCCTCAGTGATGCACTGCTTGTAAATGGCCTGTGTTGCAGGAATGATTATTGTTCTTACATCAGGATGAACCCTGCGGCCTTTTAAAATTTCTGCTGCTACTCTCATGTCTTCTATGCGGCCGTTTGTACAT
>NZ_JAJUJR010000248.1 GCF_029265225.1 Sedimentibacter sp. | reverse complement strand
CCTCAAGGTACAACAGTGTTTCTTCATCATTCCATCTTGGAACCATGCCTATTTCTTCAGCACTTAAGAAGCCTGCTTCATAACATTCTATTATGAAACCTATATATGAGCCTAAGGATACAGTATCAATACCGCTTCTGTTTGCTCTGTCGTTTGCAACAGCTATTGCTTCAAGATCATCAAGCAAAAGAGAAGCTCCAAGCATTCCGAGGGTTTCATACTCCGGACCGTTACCGTCCAGTATGCTACCATCCTTTAATTTCAAATTTATATGCCTGTGGCAACCAACAGGACAATTTTGACATGGCAGAGGCTTTACATTTAGCAGCTCAGTATATCTTGGAGTGCCTATCATTTTAGCGCCATGGTGCCATACATCACCTCTCCAGTACTTAATGGGAACATCTCCTAATTCCTCTAGAGGAACCATAACATCGGGAGTTCCTCCGCCTCCTTTTGCAGTTTCGTGAAGCCTTATGAAAAGTTCTTTGGCCAGTTCCTGAGCACCTTCCAAATCAGCTACAGGAACCTGTTTTGTTCCCCATACGGCTATGGCCTTTAAATTCTTTGAACCCATTATGGCTCCTGCCCCGCCTCTTCCTGCAAATGAATGGCCATCACAGCTTATGCAGGCAATAGGGTTTAGCTTTTCTCCTGCAGGCCCTATGTTGATGGCATTTATTCTTTTATCTCCTAATTCTTCCTTTATAATTTTTGAGGTTTCTATAGTGTCTTTTCCCCATATTGAAGATGCATCCTTAAACTCAACCTTGTCATCATTGATGAAAATATATACAGGATTTTCTGACTTTCCTTCCACAATCAGCACATCATAGCCGGCCTTCTTCAATTGAGGAGCCCATGCTCCTGTTCCGGCAGAATCAAGAAATGAACCCGTAAGTGGACCTTTAGTAACTACAGTCCATTTGGCATTTCCGGGAAAATTGACAGATTGCATAAAACCCAGGGAAAATATTATCTTGTTTTCAGGAGACAGCGGGTCAATCTTTGGCTTTACCTCATCCAGCAATATCTTAGCACCAAGTGCAGCACCACCTAAAAGCAGTTTTAAGTATTTTTCATCTAAAGTTTCTGTACTGTAAGTATGGTCTGTTAAGTTAATTCTTAAAATCGTTTTCCAGTAACCGTACATAGTCTGTGAAACCTCCTTTGGCTAAATATTTTTAAATAATTATACTGTAATTTACTCTAAAATACAAATGCCTGGTTCCGCATTGCGGACCATCAGTTCCGCATCATGGTATAAAAAAATGAGGCACATATGTGCCTCATTCTGGAACTATTTATATTGTAGTTTCATCAAGTGATTTCAAATTATAAAGATTAATTATGTTTATCAGTTTAACTGAATACTGTGAATCCGTTGCATATCCGCATCTTCTGAGAGCCCATGCTCCCTGTGTGCTGTCAAACATAACATCCCTGAAAGGCTGGTACCTGCTTTTTGTGAGAAGAAGTTCGTTGTGGTCTGCCCAGCTTTCGCTCACATTGTTGTAAGCCCTGAACTCGGCGTCGATTCTGAACGACACTCCGTTGTACTCTTCCCAAGTGTTTGATGTTACAGAACCGGCAGAACCTGTTCCCTTAACTCCGAAGAGATTGTTGGATAACTGTCCGTCGTATTTATCAACAGGAACACTTTGTCCCCAGCCTGTCTCAAGTATTGCCTGGGCTGTCTGAAGCGCAGCTGACATTCCTGTAACTTTCTTTGCATCTGTTGCCAGTCCTGAAGCAAAATCCAAGAATTTGTCCTTTTCAACTATTGGCTTAGCTGCATATAATTGTTTTGTATATACTGTGAAGTTTACTTCTTCAGTCTTTATGGTGCTGCCTTGATATTTTGCTTCTGCTTTTATGCTGTAGCTTCCTTCTATGCCTGTTTCAGGAGTGTATGCATATTCAGCAAGGTAGTTGCTTCCTTCACCGATTATTTTTGTTTCTCCTGTAGCTTTGTTTGTAAGAATGTAACTGATGCTGTCAAGCGCAACATTGCTCTTAACCTTGAGAGTTACTGCTCCAGATACCACCTGTCCCGGTCCCACACCCTGCAGCAGAACCTGAGGTGTGCCCTTGACATTTACCGTTATTTTATCGCTTGTGTATTGAGTTCCGTTTGTGTCCTTTACCCTTACATAAAGCTGTTTGCTTCCGGCCATGTCTGGGCCAGGGAACCAGCTGTTGCTGCTGAGGACTGTTTCTTTTCCTGTGTTCAGATCAACTGCAACATATTCCGCTGTAGATACATTGAAATTTTTTGAAGCAAAAAGACTTACTGATTTGTCAATTGTTTGTCCTTCCACAACTCCTCCAAGGTTTAATTTTCTGGCAACATCAACCTTTACATTTACTGTCTTGCTTGAATATTCATTGCCGGCTGTGTCAAATGCAATGACTCTCAGTGCCATATTCCCGTTGTCTTCCATTACAGGAATCATTGTGAATCCTCCCAGCGGGTCAAGGCCTGAAGAAATATAGTAAGCATCCGTGTCAGGATTTATAATTTCATATTTCACATAAGCAGCTGAAAAATTAAGTTCAGCACCAAGTGGAACTCTGTCTTCTGTAACAAGCTGTCCTTCGGTAAGCCCTGTAAGATTTATTTCAGGATTAATATCAACTATGACAGGAACTGCATGTCCCGCCAAAAAGTTTCCATTGCTGTCGTAAAAAGCAGCAACCAATACTTTTTCACCATTGTCTTCCATTGCAGGCATCCATTTGTACGATGCTGCAAGGTCTGTACCTCTTGCCACTACAAACCCCCTTGCAGTGTTTCTGTCAAGAAGCAGGTACTTTATTTCTGCTGCTCCCTCAGGAGCCTGACTTGGTATTGATGTTTCCAGATATGTTGTTCCTTCAATAGCCTGTCCGGGTTTTACAGAGGATATTTCCACGTCAAAAAACGGAACCACTTCCGATTGAACACTTGAATCCACATATACTGTTCTTTTATCGTTGTCCCATTGGATTCCCACGCCAAGCGCATTGCTTATAAAACGGATGGGCACAAATGTGCGGTCTTCTTCTATTAAGGGAGCCACATCAAGCATGCTGTATGATGTACCGTCCTCATTTGTGTATTCCACAAGATGGCTGTCTATACGAAGTTCGATTTCATTGCCGTCTTTGGAAATATGTACGATTCTGTTGTCATTGTCCCATGTTACTTCAGCATTGAGGTTTTCTGCAACAACACGGATTGGAACCAGTGTACGGTCATCCTTTATAAAAGGTTCAGGATTGGCTGTCACCTTGTCACCGTCAATGACCAGCTGAATAGGCGTGTCTGCATAAACCTTTGGAACAAAATTTAAAGCGATGGTCGCTGTAACAAACAGCGAAGCAAATATGTACTTGTACAAATTTTTTTTCTTCATAACATTACCCCTTTATTTCTAGTTAAATCTATTATACCATGAAAACATTAACCGAAACATAATAAAAAGGTGTGAATTTCTTCCAGTACAATATTATTAATCCATTTCATAATAAAAGGGGCTGTCTCAAAATAGAAATTAAAGGAAATCGCCGAATGGATACGTCTAAAGTTTTTATTGATAAACGTTCAGAATCCTTGAACAATATCACTACTCCAAAAGGAATAATGTTAAGAATGAACCGTTCAATACATGTTGAAGGAGCCTTTGGTACTTTAAAAGAAGATTAATTTGTAATTTCTTGAAAAGTCTTTAAATAAGTTCACGTGGTTTTCACATTAACAACACAAAGTATAAATATAATACAATAATAAATTTTATATTCAAAAAAAAGAATAAACAATTATATGAATAAAATTGGAGATGAAAATTATGAAAGCGCGAAAAAATTTTAAATTAATTTCGATTATTTTAGTAATTACTATTATATTGTCAGCTTGCCAAAAAAATGATGTTCAAAGCGCATCAGTAAATGATTCCGATCAAGCTTCTGATGAACTTGATTATACGTCTGAAATGGACAAAACATCTATTATGAATATTGAAATTTCAGCGGATAAAGAGGAATGGCAGAACATGTTGGATAACGCTCAGTCGG
>NZ_JAJUJR010000392.1 GCF_029265225.1 Sedimentibacter sp. | reverse complement strand
CATTGATGTGTATGGTTCAATTTTAAATCTGTCAAGCTTTTCATCATCATATACGTACACCTTGTCAACGCCGTAATGAAGAATTTCATGACATTGTTTAGAAATACCGCTGCCCACCATTACCGCATAAACAGGATGATTTATTTTTTCAGCAAGTTCCTTTGCTTTTCCTATGAGTTCATAGGTTACAGGATGAATGTTTCCGTCAATGTGATCAACATACACTGCAATTCCCTTCCACAGACTCTTGTCTACTTCTTCCTTTGTTTCTTCAACATATTCTATTGCTCCTGCAGGTCCCTTTTTAACGCAAAGCTTGCACATTTTGCACGCAGCGTTTATCTGAAGTTCACCGTTTATTTCTTCAAGTGCTCCAAAGGGGCATATGCTTATGAGTTCCTGCATGTTGCCGACTTTTGACTGATTAACAACTAATTTTGCCATGATTGCCTCCTATGCGAATTTTAATTCTTTCAATTTATTTAACAGCTGAGTTGTAAGCTCTGAGTTTGATCCAGCCCACATTTCCCTGTGTGCGTTCACAGAAGGAGGAAATATGCGCTGAACCTGTGTTGGAGAACCATTGAGTCCATAGTGTTTTTCATCCTTGTCTTCCATGTCATCAATGCTCATGACTGTAATTTCTTTGTCCTTTGTATTTATTTTTCTTCTGTAGGAAGGAAGTCTCGGCATGAAAATATCCTTGTCAACAGCCAGGAGGCATGGATATTCAACCTTGGCAATTTCTATGTCATCAGTCATGTCCATTTCCACTGATATGAATTTTTCTTCTATGTCTATAATTTTGCACACATTTGAAACGCTTGGTATGTTCAGCCATTCAGAAACTTCAGGTCCGACCTGTGCAGTATCTCCGTCAGTAGTCTGCTTGCCGCAGAGGATGAGTTCAAAATCTCCTGTTTTCTTTATTCCCTGAGCAAGCGTGTAGCTTGTTGCAAGAACGTCAGCTCCGCCAAATTTTCTGTCAGAAATGAGCACACCTTCATCGGCTCCCATGGCAAATGCTTCTCGTATTACTCCTGCTGCCTGAGGAGGTCCCATAGTGATTACAGTAATTGTTCCTCCTGTTTTTTCTTTCACCCTCAGTGCCGTCTCAATGGCATACAAGTCGTATGGATTCATTTTTGAATCTACGCCGTTTCTTTTTAATACTCCTGTGACCGGATCTACTTCAACCTTGTTTGTTTCAGGAACCTGTTTAATACAAACCAAAATGTTCATGTGATTACCTTTTCCCTTTCTGAATGCATTTTTTAATTATTAAATCATATTCATCGTCATTAACTGGTAGTACCACTCTCGATAAAAATAAAAGTGCATCGCATGCATTATTGTTCTGACTGGTAGTACCACTTATGTCACTAAGTATATATGCAAATGTTATCACTGTCAATAATAGTCATTTTTTTAACACTAATATTTTAATATTTCTTTTTTGATTTCGATTCATAAAGCGTTCATCATTTTTTCCAACTCTTCGTCAATCAAGTCAAAATGTTTGTTAATTGCAGAAAAAGCAAGAGATTTGTCCTTGATTATAAGGCTTTTTACCATCTCGTCATGAGCATCGTGAAGGTGCCCCTTATTGGCATCGGAGCTTAATATTTCCTTTCTCAGGTCAGCAATGAACTTATCCATCACTTCCGAAAGGGCTCTTAGTATATTTATTATCAAAGTATTCCTGGATGCTGCCGCAATATTATAGTGAAGCTGTTTATCCAGGATTACATTATATTCCTCTGTTTGGTTTTCAAGCTGGGAAATTATATTTTCAAACTGAATTATTTCTTTTTCCGTCACATTGTCGATTGCAATCATGAGAGCCTCCAGTTCCAAGGCACGCCTAAGCTGACTTATCTGCTGGTAAGTTATCTGATTCAGCATAAACATCATGGACATGGATTCCACAAGGTTGTTTTCAAAATTGCCTGTCAGATAATTTCCTGCTCCCTGCTGGCTTGAAATTATACCCATGAAATCAAGCATCCTGATTGCTTCTCTCACAGAATTCCTGCTTACGCCAAGAATATCAGACAATTCCCTTTCTGACGGCAGTTTTCCTCCTGTCATTAAATCTCCGTTTACAATTTGTTTTTTTATATAATCTATAACCTTTGTATAGGATTTTTTCTGCAATACTTTTTCATCCATAAAACCACCCGACGATAAATTTTAGTTTATATCATTATAGCATATTATCAGGAAATAGTAAGTGTTTTGTTATACAGCAAATATTGCTGACGAAAATTCTCTGATAACCGTTTTCATAATTAAGATATGTCGTATTTAAATTTTTCCCTTTCGTTTTTTCCTTGTACAT
>NZ_JAJUJR010000214.1 GCF_029265225.1 Sedimentibacter sp. | reverse complement strand
TAGGGCTTACTCCTCAAAGCTCAGGAGTGCTGGGAGGCTTCAAAGCACAGGGAAGAACAGTGGTAAGTGCTAGAGAATTAATACTTGATGCAATAGCAATCCAAGAAGCAGGGGCACAGTTCTTGCTTTTGGAAGCAGTTCCGCCGGAAGTAACAGAGTTTATCACCAGGAAACTTTCAATTCCTGTGTATTCAATCGGTGCAGGTGCTCCATGCGACGGTCAACTCATCATATGCGGCGACATGCTTGGAATGTTCCAGGCTTTCACTCCTAAGTTTGTAAAGAAATATGCAAACATTGCAGAAGTTACAGTCAATGCAATAAAGGAATACTGCGATGACGTAAGAACCGTTAAATTTCCTGAAGATAAGCACGTTTATCATATAAGTGAAGATATTACTGAATTTGAAAAGTTGTTTAAAGAATTTGATTAAATTTTTAAATTAACTACATCATAAACAATATTATAAAGGAGATAGGAATGGAAAGTTACAGCAAGGAATTATTGAAAACATTTTATTATAAAATGGTCAAGATAAGAAGATTTGAAGAAACCGTTGAAAGATACTTCCTGGACGGGGAAATTCCGGGGTTTGTTCACTTATACATAGGTGAAGAAGCCATAGCAACAGGTGTTTGTGCCAGCCTCACTGACAAGGATTATATAGCCAGCACACACAGAGGACACGGCCACACTATTGCTAAGGGTGCTGATCTGAATAAGGTAATGGCAGAGATATTTGGGAAAAGGACCGGCTTTTGCAAAGGCAAGGGCGGATCAATGCACATAGCGGACTTTTCAGTGGGAATGCTAGGCGCTAACGGAGTAGTGGGCGGAGGATTTAACCTGGCAACAGGAGCAGCCCTAGCCATTAAAAAACAAAAAAGAGACAATGTGTCAGTGGCATTCTTCGGGGACGGGTCATCAAACAGAGGAACGTTCCATGAAGCTTTGAATATGGCATCCGTATGGAAGCTTCCTGTAATATATGTCTGTGAGAATAACCAGTGGGCATCAACAACACCTTACAGAACAACAACATCAGTTGAAGACATATCTCTTAGAGCTGTCGGCTACAGCATGGCAAGCAAAATCGTGGATGGAAACGATGTTTTTGAAGTTTATGAAGGTTTCAAGGAAGCTCTTGAATATGTAAAAAAGGGAGACGGACCGTTTTTCCTTGAAGCAAAGACATACAGAATAAAAGGACATTTCGTGGGAGATCCGGAAATGTACAGAACAAAGGAAGAGGTCCAGGAAATTTTCTCAAACACAGATCCCATCAAGAAGTTTACAGAGAAGGTCCTGGCAGAAAAACTGATGACTCAAACTGAACTTGATGAAATCAAGGATAAGGTTGAAAAAGAAATAAAGGAAGCTTTGGACTTTGCATTGAACAGCGAATACCCTGATCCGTCAGAAATCTATGAAGATTTGTATGTATAGGAGGAAAAAATGAGACAGATTACATTTTCACAAGCTACTTTAGAAGCTATGGCGGAAGAAATGAGAAAAGACGAAAACATATTTGTCATGGGTGAAGACATTGCCAGACAAGGCGGAATATTCGGACAGTTCAAGGGGCTTCCTGCAGAGTTTGGATTTGACAAAGTAATGGATACTCCAATATCTGAAACAGCAATCATAGGCGCTTGTATTGGAGCAGCTTTGGCCGGAATGAGGCCTGTTGCAGACATGCATTATGCTGACTTCATGGGAGTTGCAATGGATGAACTCTTCAATCAGATGGCAAAAATCAGATACATGTTCGGTGGGCAGACTACAGTTCCAATGGTTGTGAGGGCACCTGACGGAATGTCATCCTGTGCAGCAGCACAGCATTCTCAGAGCATAGAGTCATGGTTCATGAACATTCCGGGAGTTATCGTAGTTACACCTTCAAATGCTGCAGATGCAAAAGGGCTGTTGAAATCTGCATTAAGGGATGACAATCCTGTCATATATTTTGAAAACAAAATACTATACAAGGAAAAAGGAGAAGTTCCTGAAGGCGAATATTTAGTTCCCATAGGAAAGGCCAATGTTGCAAGGGAAGGAACAGACATTACCATAATATCTTATTCCATAGCTATGAAAAAGGCATTTGAAACAGCTGACATTCTTGAGAAACAGGGCATCCATGCAGAAGTGATTGACTTGAGAACACTGGTTCCTTATGACAAGGAAGCCATACTCCAATCAGTGAAGAAGACACACAGGCTGGCAATTATACATGAAGCAGTGAAGCAGGGTGGAGTAGGTTCAGAAATAGCAGCTTTCGTTGCAGAAAATGCTTTGGAATATCTTGATGCTCCAATTATGAGGTTTGGCGCTCCGTTTACACCGGTACCTTTTTCACCTCCACTGGAAAAAGCATACAGGCTTGACTCAGAAAAAATTGCAAAAGAAATTCAGGCTAAGTTTTAAAACTTAGAAAAAGGAGGCAGAAATGGTCAGAGAGATATTGATGCCCAAACTGGGCCTGACGATGGTAGAAGGTACAATAACACAGTGGTTTGTAAAAGAAGGTGACAAGGTAAATGTAGGCGACAGACTGTTTGAAGTGGAAACAGACAAACTTACAAATGAAATCACTGCTGACACCGCAGGAATGATGAGAAAAATACTTATAAATGAAGGCGGTACTGCAGAAGTAAAATCTCTCATAGGAATTATTGCCGGTGAGAACGAAGATATTTCAAGCGTAACAGGCAAGGAAGAAAGCATTGTGGAAGCAGTAAAGGAAGAGCCAAAGGAAGCAATTACTTTTGAAGCTGAAGAAAGATCTGATTATGTGAGGGCAACTCCATATGCAAAGAAGCTTGCTGCTGAAAAAAGAATTGACTTAAGCAAGGTTGCAGCAACAGGCTACAATGGTGTAATAGTTGCAAAGGATGTTGATGCGCTTCCTGAAGAAATAAAAGTGAAGGCAACACCCACAGCAAGGAAGATTGCAGAAGAAAAAGGAATCAACCTTCAGGAAATATATTCCGGTTCAAGAATCAGGACAAGCGATGTGCTGGCAATTGAAGAAACAAGAGCCAAGACAGATGATGCAGAAACTGAAAAAGCCAGCGGCATAAGGAGAATAACCGCTCAAAGAATGAAGACAAGCTGGGCAGGAACTCCTATGGTAACATTCAACCTTGAGGCAGACATGTCAGAATTAATGGAGCTCAGGGAAAAATTAAAGCCTGTCTATGCTAAAGAAGGACTAAGACTCACCTATAACCACATCATAATGAAAATCCTTTCAAAACTTCTTGTGGAGTACAGGTACTTAAATGCAAGTTTTGAAAACGATATTATAACATACCACAAACATGTTAATCTTGGTGTGGCAGTAGATGTGGAAAGGGGACTCATGGTACCTAATGTAAAGGGAACTGAAAACATGTCCTTGAGAGAAATAGCCGAAGAAACCGAGAAACTCATAGAAGCAGCAAAATCAAACAAATTGAGTCCAGACAGCCTGAGCGGAGGAACATTTACAATAACAAATTTAGGAATGTTTGGAATGGAATCCTTCACTCCTATTATAAATAAACCTGAGGTAGCAATACTTGGCATAAATAAAATCATCGATAAGCCTGTTGCACTGAACAAACAAGTTGTTATCAGACCAATGATGAATCTGAGCCTCACAACCGACCACAGCCTCGTGGACGGGGCGCTTTCTGCAAAGTTCCTCAGTGAAATCAAGGAAATGATTGAGAATCCTTACTTATTGATTTAGTACATAATATTTCAGCATAAAATATTCAAGAAGGAGAGCACGATGAGATTAGAAAACAAGAATGCAATTATTACAGGTTCAGCAGGCGGGCTTGGTGCAGCTGTAGCAGAAAGATTCGCTCAAAACGGTGCAAATGTGGCACTTTGGGACATGAATGAAAAAGGCCTTGAAGAAATGGAATCAAGACTGAAAAGGTATGGAGTTCTGGCAAAAGGCTACAAAACAAATGTAACTGATTTTGATGAGTCACAACAAAAGGCTCAGCAGGTTATAAAAGACTTTGGAAAAATTGACATACTTGTCAATTGTGCCGGCGGCGGAAGAGACATTGCCCTTGGGCTCAGAGACCTTGATAAGACTGCATGGGACAAGGTAATAGATTTGAATTTAACCAGCACATTCAACTGCACAAAGGCAGTAATTGAAAACATGATTGAAAACAATTATGGAAAAATCGTGAATTTTTCATCGGTAGCCGGTTTAAGAGGAGGAGGGCTGCTGGGAAAAGCAGCGTATGCTTCAGCCAAGGCCGGGGTTGTGGGATTCACAAAGGCTGTTGCCAAGGAATTTGCTCAGTATGGAATATATGCAAACGCTATCGCGCCTTCACTCCATGTTACGCCTTTGATTGAAGCTAACATGAACCCGGATGAAATAGAACAGTTGAAGAAAAGCTTCCTGTTGAAAACAGCAGGGGACCCAAGCAAGCTTGCTGAACTTGTGGTATTTCTGGCTTCAGATGACGCCCAGTTTATTACAGCAGCACTATACACAGTAGATGGTGGTTTTTCTTTCCACTAAATATACCTTAT
>NZ_JAJUJR010000356.1 GCF_029265225.1 Sedimentibacter sp. | reverse complement strand
CATAGGTGCAAAAAGACTTGCAGTTATGGCTGCAGGTATCACATTGTCATGTGTGTTTATATTCCTAAAAATGTTCAACATCAGGCACAGACTGTTCAATTACCTGTACCTGGCAGCAGTACCTGCAGCAGCACTGCCTTTTGTCATGAGAAACATAGCTGAAAAGGGATTTTCATTCGCAGCAGCAGTTTCATTTTCAGGAATTGCAATTTATTTCTTCATGATGCAGATTAAGAAAATATTCATATCAAAAAAACAATACACCAACATTCAGCTGATGATTCAATCCATGATAATTCTTACTGCTTCCGTGGCCATATCGCTGGCAGGTGCTGTGTTTGTTGATGCAATGCTTGCTGATGTGAAGTACTTCCTTGAAATGGATATTTTCAGAGGAGTTAAATTTGCTCAGATTCTTCCGTTCGGTATCTTTGCAATGATATTTTTGATTCACATCATGAACAACGAACAGGAAGATTCAGTTAAAAGCATAGTCAATACCACAATAAAAATAATGAATAAGGAAATTAAAATTTACTATGGAATCATTGCAGCCATACTGGCAGTTGTAGCATACATCTACATTTCCAGAACAGGACATGAAACAAACATTCAGCCGTCCAACATTGAAATGATTTCCAGAAATTTCATGGAATATGTTCTTCTTGCTAGACCAAGAACAAAGGAATTCTTAATTGCATTTCCTTCTATATTTGCAGCTGTTTACGCTGCAAGCAAAAAATCAGTGTTTTACACAGGGCTGTTCACGCTGGCTTCTGCCATAGGAACTTCATCCGTAATAAATACATTCTCTCATTTGAGAACTCCAATTTATTTATCATTTGCAAGAACTTTGATTGCTCTTGGCTTTGGTATAATCATCGGATGCATCGCTGTTGTTGTGCTTGATTGGCTTAATAAATTATTTGTTAGATTACAGGAGAGACTTAAGTGAAAAAAATATTGTTAGCAGGGTATTACGGCTTTGGCAACTTAGGTGACGAAGCAATATTGGAAATGGCCCTTGAGCAGATCCTGCAAATAACGGACCGAAAAAGCATAACGATTTTGTCTGGAAACAAGGAAGCAACGAGCAAAAAATACGACATAGACACCATAGACCGTTACAATGTGCTGTCGATTCTGAGAAGGCTCAAATCATCTGATGCCATAGTGTTTGGAGGAGGAAGCCTGCTTCAGGACATAACAAGCAAAAGAAGCATTTATTATTATTTGTTCCTCATCAGACTTGCAAAGCTCATGAAAAATAAAATTATAATGCTCAGCCAGGGCATAGGTCCCATTGTAAATGAGAACAGCAAAAATGCAGTTGCAAGCACGCTTAAATCTGTGGATTACATAACTGTGCGGGATAAACATTCGAAGGAATATCTTGAAGCCTTGGGAGTAAATTCTGAAAAGATTTTTTTGTCAACGGACCCGGTCATTAACCTAAAGGCCGGTGAAAACATAAATAAAAACCCTGATGGGCCGAAAAGGGTTTGTTTTTCCCTGAGAAGCTGGAAAAATGCCGATGTTAGCACAAAAATCGTCCAGGTTGCAGAAAAACTCATAAGTGACGGCATAGAATGCTGTTTCATTCCTTTTTATTACAATGAAGATTTGCTTCTCATTGAAGAGGTGGAAAAAAGCCTGGGTGACAAGGCTGTTTATTACAAGGAAAGGCTCACAACAAATGATGCATTTGACATAATAAAAAATATGGACGTGATGGTGGGAGTGAGACTTCATTCTCTCATATTTGCAGCTGCTGCCAATGTGCCGTTTGTTGCTGTATCCTACGACCACAAGGTTGACCATTTTGCAAACAGCGTCAATATGAAGGTTTCATGCAAAATAGACAACATCGATCCTGCTCAGCTGTACGACGAAATTGTCAAGAAAATTGAAAATGAAAATGAAGAAAAGCAGCTGCTTAAGCAAAGTGTATCCAATCTTCGTGAACTAACCAACGTAAATTATAAAATTTTAAAGGAAATATAAAATGGATAAAATAAGTATTATGGGTGTGAGAATTGACAACAAGTCCATGGACGAGGTGATGAACACCGTCTCAGACAAGTTGTCAAAGGGAGAAAAATACATTATTTATACTCCCAATACAGAAATAGTCATGATGTGCCAGAATGATGAAGAATTCCTGAACTACATGAACAAATCAAGCATCAACATACCAGATGGAATAGGGCTTGTTTATGCATCAAAAATCAAGAAACATCCTTTGAAAGGAAAAGTTGCAGGCTTTGATTTGTCAATGAAGCTTCTTGAACTTGCAGACAAAAGGGGACTGAAGCTTTACGCTGTTGGTGGAAAGCCCGGAGTTGCTGAAACTGCCATGAAAAATGTACATGAAAAATATCCAGGAATAAAAATTGCCGGGTATCATCACGGATATTTCAAGGGAGCACACTTAGGCCAGGGCGGACATGAAGAAGAACAGAAGGTTGTTGATGAAATAAACATGCAGGAACCAGACATATTGTTTGTTGGCTTCGGAGCAAAAAAGCAGGAGCAATGGATTGAATTCAACAAGGATAAGGTCAATGCCAAAATTATCATAGGCAATGGCGGAACAATCGACGTACTTGCTGGCAATGTGAAAAGGGCTCCTGACATATATGTGAACTTAGGCCTTGAGTGGCTGTACAGACTCATAAAGGAACCAAACAGAATATCAAGGCAGGCAGTGCT
>NZ_JAJUJR010000098.1 GCF_029265225.1 Sedimentibacter sp. | reverse complement strand
GCTCCCATGATGAGGAACAACTACGATGCTTGTGTTTTTAATATCTTCAAGAATCAATTCTTCAACATTCCCTTCAATGTCTCCCGGCAGAAGAATATTCATGTTCATATAATCAAGCATTAAAACAAGCGAAGAATTATTCCCCTTTTTTTCATAATAATTTTTTTCAGGCCATAACATATGAATTTTTAAATTATCATCAACCTCTATAGCTCCGCCCTTTTCCACAATCATGGCATTTAAGAATTCTTCATTTTCTGAAGAAGAGAATATATTCTTGACTTCTATGCTGTTCATAATATCACTTAATCCCGAACAGTGGTCCTGATCCCAGTGGCTTATGAAAACACAGTCCACATTTCCTGTTCCGTGCTTTACAAGGTAAGGCAAAGCAGTATATTCTCCAAAGCTTCTGGTGCTTGTACTTCCGCAGTCAATTATTAAGAAATAATCCCTGTACTTGACTGTAGTGAACAATCCCTGTCCTGCATCTGCAACACTGAAATATAAATTGTTGTCAGCAATTGGGTAAACAACGAAAGTGACAGCATAAAAACTAATGAGTGCTGTAAAAACAAATTTCTTAATGAAAAAATTTCTGTTGTTCATTAAGTACATACATAAAAACACTGCAGTGTAAAAAAACATTATTTCAGCAAATGACATTGATCTCACAACAATTCCGTTAAATGCAAAATTACCTGAAATATAAACCAGGTAACGGAGTGATGTGAGGATATAATCAAAAATATGAAAAGGAATAACCAGTAAAAAAGATATCATTCCGTTTAATATCAAGAGCAAAAATCCCCATGCAAGAATAACCGTGAAAACAGGTATCAAAATTAAGTTATAAACTATGCCCATGAGAGGAATATAATTAAAAAAATATGAAATTACCGGCAATGTCAGCACCTGCAGAAAAATATACATCAATATATTCTTAAGATACTTCTTGTTTTCCGGTATATGTTTTGAAATAAATCTGCTGAACAATATGAAGCTTAAGGCAGCTGTAAAGGAAAGAAGAAATCCGGCATCGAAAAGCCAGTAAGGGTTGTACACTGTAAGGATAAGTGCAGCCAGCCCTATGGCATTAAGTGAACTGTACTTTCTGTACAAAACTTCAGAACCAAACAACAACGTGAACATTACAAGCGACCTCATTACTGAAACAGGAAATCCAATGAGAAAGCCGTAAAACCATATTAAAATCCATGACAGTATCCAGCTTATCCTCCTGCTTATGCCTGCGGACATAAATACATAAAGCATGAACCCGTACATAAGCACAATATGTGTGCCTGATACTGCAAAAATATGAGCAAGCCCCATTTCCTTTATTCCATTGTACAGATCATCTTCAAGATAATCTGAATCACTCAGTATAATTGACAATATTATGTCTGCATTTTTCCTGCTCAAATTTCCGTAAAATGTGCTTCTGGTATATTCCTTGAAATTTAATGCTATTTCATTTATTAAAGAACAGTCTTCTTTTAGAATATCAACCTTGTTTTCTGTAAAAATTACAGCGTGGATTTTTTTGCCTCTGAGATAATTCTTATAATTAAAAAGAAGTTTGTTTTTTGAAAAATCAGTTGCTGCAATGTTCCCTTTTATTTCAACAAGGGTGTTTTCTGCAATTTCAGTATTTTTATCAATATATACTATGGTGTTTTCAAGGTTGCCTAGTTTTTTACCGTCAATTGCATGGACAAGAGCATTGTAGCTTATATAATCCGAATTGGATAAATTTTTATTTTTCAACTCAACCCTTAAAATCATATTTTCATTAATATGTTGTGCCAGAACCGAATTTGAATTATAATTACAGTTGACTGCGGACAATAAAATGAATGTAATGATTACAGCATTGTACATGAATTTTTTCAAGACATACGAGTTATATAGGAGCGCAGCAAAAACAACCATAAAAACGAAACTGAATATTCCAAGCTCATATGCAATTATTCCGGCTGCGTAAAATATAAAAATTGAAATCAATATATACATGCATACCACTTAATATTTTATCAGATTTATCTATATTAATCAAAATAATTTTTCTCAATAAAAGGAGCATACATGATAGTAAACTCAAATGAAACTAGCATCACAACAAACATAGAATTAAGTGAACTCATGAAGCAATCAGTCTTTCTTGACATAGAAACAACCGGTCTTTCCAGGCAGTTTTCTGACATTATCTCAATCACCATTTTGCTTCATGAAGACAATGTATATAAAATTCACCAGATTTTCTGCCAGTACAGTGTGGACGAGCCTCAGGCGCTGAAACTTTTAAAGGATCTCATAAAAAACAAAAAGTTCATTATAACATATAACGGCAACAGCTTTGACATTCCTTTTTTATCATTTAAGGCACAAAAACATGGCATAGACTTAAAATTAGAAAACATGATTAAAATAGACCTGTACAACTATCTACGCCATGTTAAGAACAAAATAGAAATTCCGGGCCTTAAACTTAAGGCTGTAGAGGAATATTTTAAAATTAACAGGACAGACACCCTGTCAGGAGAAGATGTTACTGTTCTTTATGAGGCATACAGATTAGAGCCCAGAAAAGAATTTTCATTTCTCATTATGCAGCACAACTATGAGGATGTGTTAAATCTCCCCGTTCTTATGAACAGCATCTTTAGTCTGTACGATGATGTTTTATATTTCAATAACCTTGTTGTTAAGGTTAACACCAATGACTACTGCATCAAAAAAAATTCACTGGCAGGCAAATTCAACATCATTTCGGACCTAAAGGCAGATTATATCCATTCTTCGATAAATTTCAATTTAAACATGAATATAAGCTCCCAGACAATGGATTTAGATATTCCTGTAGGTTTTTTCAAGGATTCATCCATAAGCGAATTTTATTTCGTGGACAACAAAGAATATAATCTTAAATCCTACACTGCCATTGAAGGAATAAAAAGAAACCTCATACCCATAAAGCTAAACGGTAAAATGTATTACACAAACATCTTAGGTCTTACCAAAAGTATTTTGCATTCAATATTTACTCCAACTTAATAAAAATAGCCATCTGTAATTGACTGTCTTTGGACAGTCTTTTATTTTTTTAATCTATATAGTGCTTTTCTTCATTAAATAAGCACAACCCCACATCTTAATTTATTTAGTAAGTTTATTTCATTTTACACCGCCACATTGTGTTCGATTCTTCATAAAACCTTGAAATTCAGCCATTAAATAATAATTTTATAATTTTTGAGCAATAATTCACCCTTATTTTTGAAACTTTTTTGACTTATTGATTTTTTTATTTAACTTTAGCTTTGCGTAAATTATTTTTATTAACTTGTATTTAATTTATACAAACTAATAAACTGATTATAAGCGTTTTTTCTTAAAATAATTAGGCAGAAAACGGTTTTTACTATTGACACCTAAAAATTATTGTTATATAATCTTTTTAAGTTGAGGTTCTTAACAATATAATGTTCTATTATAAAACATCAAATTATTAATCAGAACTTTCAACAATGCAATTTATAAAACAAGGAGAAAAGCGAAAATGCTGATTTCCGTCAGTGACTTTAAGCAAATTGCATTTATATATAATGATACTGGTGCAATAATAGCAATATTGCAGTCTTATCATATTAATGAAGTAATTCCGAGCTGGAATTAAAGCTTTTAATATAAATTTAAAATTGCATAGCACGGCTATGACTATCATGCTAGGAGAAGATATATGAAAGTAAACATTACCGAAACGATTCTGAGAGATGCCAATCAATCTTTAATTGCAACACGTATGCCTTTTTCAGATTTTGAGGGAATTTTAGAAACATTAGATCAGGCAGGATACTATTCTCTGGAATGCTGGGGAGGCGCAACATTTGATTCATGTTTGAGATATCTCGATGAAGATCCATGGGAAAGACTTAGAAAAATCAAATCTAAAGTTAAAAACACAAAACTTCAGATGCTATTCAGAGGTCAGAACATTCTGGGATACAAGCACTATCCTGATGATGTTGTTAGAAAGTTTGTTGCACACGCAGCAAAAAACGGCATTGACATATTCCGTATATTCGATGCCCTCAATGATTTCAGAAATATTGAAACAGCTGTGGATGAAGTTAAAAAGCAAGGCAAACATGCACAAGGCTGCATATGCTACACAACTAGCCCTATACATAACCTTGAAAAATATGCTGCAATGGGAAAAGAACTTGAAAAAATGGGTGTTCATTCAATCTGCATAAAGGACATGGCAGGAATCATGGGACCTCAGGAAGCTTATGACCTTGTAAAAGCTCTTAAAGAAAGTGTAAAACTTCCAGTATATCTCCATACTCATTCAACAACAGGCCTTGGACCTATAACTTATACTAAAGCTATTGAAGCAGGATGCGACGGAATCGACACAGCAATTTCTTCATTTAGCGGCGGAACTTCACAGCCCCCTACAGAAACAATGAATTATGCAATAAAGCAAATGGGATATGAAACTAGTCTTAACGAAAAAACTTTAAAGAAAATAAATGACTACTTCAAGACTTTGAGAACAGGATATATTTCATCAGGTCTTATGGATCCGTTTGTTATGGGAACAGAAACTGACGCCCTTGTTTACCAGGTACCAGGCGGAATGCTTTCAAACCTCATTTCTCAGCTTAAGGCTCAAAATGCAATTGACAAACTTGAAGAGGTGCTTGAAGAAACACCAAGAGTAAGAAAAGACATGGGCTATCCTCCTCTTGTAACTCCTATGAGCCAGATGGTAGGCGTTCAGGCTGCTACAAATGTTCTTTCAGGAGAAAGATATAAAACAATATCAAAAGAAATAAAATCATATGTAAAAGGTGAATACGGCCAGGCTCCTGGAGAAATTGATCCTGAACTTTTGAAAAAAGTTTTAGGAGACGAAAAACCAATGACACACAGATTTGCAGATGATATGGAACCGGCATTTGAAAAAACAAAAAAAGAGCTCCAAGGAATTGCAAAAAATGATGAAGATGTTCTTTCATACATTGCATTCCCTCAGATAGCTGAAGCATTCTTCAAGAAAAGAGAAGAATTCGGCTCAAAGACTGTTAATTACACAATTACAAGAAAGTAGGTGAACAGAATGGCATTTTTAGAAAGTTTATTAGTTGCAATGTTCTGTTGGGCAGTAGTCTTTGTCGTTTTAATAGTTCTGTTTGCAATAATTAGAGCATTCTCATTTGCTGTAAACGCATTTTCAAAAAAGACTGCTGTAGAGCCTGAAGCCGCTGCAGTTGAAGCAGCGGAAGAAGAATTCTCTTCAGGATCGTTAAAATTAAAAGATGTTGACGAACCGACTGCTGCCATGATTATGGCAATTGTAAGCGATGAATCAGGAATACCGCTGTCAGAACTCATATTTAAATCAATAAAACAAATTGCTGCATAGCATAAATATTAAAGGAGGAATAGAAATGATATATGTTGTTAATATAAACGATAAAGCTTATGAAGTAGAAGTAGAACAAGGAAAAGCAAACATAGTAAAAACTACCACAATCGCAGCTCAGGCTCCCATAGTTCAGGCAGCCCCTGCAGCAGCGGCTGCTCCTCAGCCTGCAACACCTGCAGGAAATGTGTCAGGGGAACCGGTTAAATCTCCAATGCCTGGAGCAATACTTGATATTAAGGCAAATGTTGGAGCTAAAGTTAAAAAAGGACAGCTTCTTTTCATACTTGAAGCAATGAAAATGGAAAATGAAATTTTCTCTTCATTGGATGGCGTTGTTTCTCAAATAATGGTTTCAAAAGGTTCAAGCGTATCAACAAATGACATCCTGATGGTTATTCAGTAAGGGGGAAAAAATGTTTATTGAATCAATTATAAAACTACTTGCAGACTCAGGTTTTGCGGCTCTTACATGGCAGTCCGCAGTAATGATTGCAGTATCTTGCATCCTTATGTACCTTGCCATAGTAAAAAAGTTCGAACCGCTTCTGCTCTTGCCCATTGCTTTCGGTGTTCTGCTTGCCAACATGCCTCTGGCTAATTTAATGGCTGCGCCTCCAAGTGAAACTGAAGCTGGCGGACTATTGTACTATTTATACTTTGGAGTTAAAAAAGGAATTTATCCTTCACTTATATTTCTTGGCATAGGTGCTATGACTGACTTTGGTCCATTAATAGCAAGACCTAGCAGTTTGTTCATGGGTGCAGGCGCACAGCTTGGTATAAGCATTGCCTTCATCATAGCAGGTGTACTTGGATTCACTCCTGCTGAAGCATCATCAATTGGGATTATAGGCGGAGCAGACGGCCCTACAGCTATATACCTTACTTCAAGGCTTGCTCCTCACTTATTGGCTCCAATTGCTATAGCTGCTTATTCATATATGGCACTTATTCCTCTTATACAGCCTCCAATCATGAGAATGATGACTACAAAGAAGGAAAGAGAAGTGAAAATGGAACAACTTCGTGAAGTGTCCAAGCTTGAAAAAGTTTGTTTCCCAATATGTGTTACAATATTCTGTGTTCTGTTGCTTCCTTCGGTAGCTCCTCTTATTGGAATGCTCATGCTGGGAAACCTATTCAGAGAATCAGGAGTTGTTGAACGTCTTTCAGAAACAGCACAAAATGCAATGATTAACATAGTTACAATTTTCCTTGGACTGACAGTTGGAGCAACTGCAGCAGGAGAACAATTCTTAAAACCTGAAACATTGAAAATAATCGCTCTTGGTCTGACTGCATTTGCATTCAGCACAGTCGGCGGACTTTTAATAGGAAAATTAATGTACGTTCTTTCAGGCGGCAAGGTAAATCCTTTAATAGGATCTGCAGGAGTTTCAGCAGTACCTATGGCAGCCCGTGTATCACAGGTTGAAGGTCAGAAAGCAAATCCTTCAAACTTCCTTCTGATGCATGCAATGGGACCAAACGTAGCAGGAGTAATAGGCTCAGCAGTCGCAGCAGGAATTCTTCTCTCCCTGTTCGGTTAAAATATTTCAGAACAAAAAATACATCGTTTCGGCCACTTAAACGATGTATTTTTTATTGTCATTTTTATTGTTAGTTTAAACTATTGTTTTGTTCTTCTTATCCATAATTAAAGTATGTTTTCTTAAAACCTTTCTGTGTCATTCCCCAAAGCAATTTATAACGCTCGCTTTTTACCAATATCACAAAATAGGTCATGCAATATTAAAAACTGATTTAAACGCAATATATGCCTTTGTCGGCGTTCATTACTTCTACGAATTTCCTTATATACGGTATATCTTATTTTTATTAATTATGCTCCGGTTTATCTCCCTATGCCTTATAAATTAGTCTTAACATGACTTTTTATCTTCCTAATAGCTTAACATATGGACAACATCATTTGTTTTTATGGCAATGATCTTCTGTAACATACAACAATAGATTCATTTTAATATTGT
>NZ_JAJUJR010000399.1 GCF_029265225.1 Sedimentibacter sp. | reverse complement strand
GAACAAACATACAAATGCAAATGCCAGCATTCCTGCTTTTATCATAACATCAAGTGCTCCTGAGCCCAGTGTAGGTGTTATGGTGCTGTGGTTTTTTGATACCAGCGAGAAAGGAAGAGCACCTGAATTTATTTTGTCAGAAAGAGATTTTGCTTCTTCAGCGCTTCCGATATTTGTTATTACAGAATTTCCACCGGATATTTTTTCATTTACCATAGGAGCTGATATCAATGTTTCGTCCATGTAAATAGAAATTCTTTTTCCTACTAGTCTTTCTGTTGCATCTGCAAACTGTTTTGTTCCCTTGTCATCGAATGACAATGTTACAACAGGCTGACCTGTTTTCTTGTCAAGCTGCACAACACTTTCCTTTACATCCTTACCTTCCACCAGTATGTTACCATCAGGGTCCCTGAATGTAAGTCTTGCTGTTTCCCCAAGCTCAGCAATTGCTGCCTGAGGATTGAAATTTGTTTCTCCTGATTTCCATGGAAATCTTACTATTATTTGTCCGTTATTGTTATCTACTGTAATTTCTCTGTCAAGAATGTTCTGTGCATCCATTCTTGTTTCCATTATTATTTTTGCTGACTCAAGCTCGCTTGCAGTAGGCACCCTGTCCAGGTCTGCAGGTTCAAAAACCGCTTCTACTCCGCCTCTTATGTCAATTCCAAATCTTATATCCTTCATTCCTTTGATTTGTACCGATCCTGCGTTTACACCAAATACTGCAACCAATGATATGCATATTATCAGCAATATTACAAGGATGTACATGTGTTTATTTATTCTCATTATTTCCTCCTGATTGATTTTATTATGTTGTTATGAGTTCACGCTTCATCCTTTTTTTGCCATCGCTCTTGTTTGTGTAGAACACCACAAAAACGCTGTAATTGAACAGTCTGCTTATCTCGCTTATGACTGATGAATGTTTAAATTTAAAAATGTTTGCACTCAGGCACACATTTACCAGAATATACGTCTTAAACATACTGAACATGAAATTGCTGCTTGCCTTGAAAATGTGAGAATTATCGTTTTGAGCCGACTCTTCTTCAAATATGCTTATGCTTTCCATGTCTGCATACATTTCTATGTTGTCTTGATTGTCAGCATTAAGACTGTCACTGTTTTTAAACTGCAAAATAAAAATCGAGGCCATAATGACTAAAATCATTATGGCTGCAAGTGTTCTGCTGTTACTTTTCATTTAGTCATCCTTCCTCGATTGAATAATATCCAAATTTATAGTTTACTAAATTATTTCTCGCTGGTCCATTTTAACATTAAATTTACGGCTGCATATATAACAATTATTACCAAAAATATTGCTGCCATTCCCATTCCCATGAGTTCTAATGATTTAATAACATCTATGTCCATACAAACCTCCTACAACAACAGTCCCGGTACAAGACCGATTATTACGCCGCCTGCTATAACAGAAGCAATTTGACCAGATACGTTGGCTCCTACAGCATGCATCAAAAGATGATTTTGCGAGTCTGCTTCAAGTCCCATTTTCTGAATAACCCTTGATGACATTGGGAATGCAGAAATTCCAGCAGCTCCAACCATTGGATTGATTTTTTCCTTCAGGAACAAATTCAGGAATTTTGCAAACAAAGCTCCTGCAATTGTGTCAAATACAAATGCCAGAAGACCCAGAACCATTATTTTCAATGTGTCAAGTGTTACGAAATATTCAGCCTTCATGCTTGCTGAAATTGTAAGTCCTAAAAGCAATGTAATGAGGTTTACCAGATCCTTCTGAGCTGTTTCAGAAAGTGATCTAAGCACTCCGCATTCTCTTATGAGGTTTCCGAACATCAGGAATCCTACCAGTGAAATTGATGCCGGAGCAACAAGACCTGCTATCAATGTTACAACTATAGGAAACAAAAGTCTTGTCATTCTTGAAACGCTTTTTGGATTATATTTCATTCTTATCTTTCGGTCTTTTTCAGTAGTGCACATTTTTATTGCTAAGGGCTGTATTATAGGCACCAGTGCCATATATGAGTATGCCGCCACAGCTATTGGCCCTATGTAGTTGCTCTTTAAAACCTGTGAAACCAAAATTGATGTAGGACCGTCAGCTGCTCCTATTATTCCAATAGCTGCAGCATCTGTGAGAGAAAACCCCAGAAGTGTAGCAACAGTAACTGTGGCAAAAATTCCGAACTGAGCTGCTGCACCGAAAAGCAAAAGCCTTGGGTTTGACAATAGAGGTCCGAAGTCAATCATGGCTCCGATTCCAAT
>NZ_JAJUJR010000238.1 GCF_029265225.1 Sedimentibacter sp. | reverse complement strand
CAAGGAACTCTTTGCCAGAGCCATTCATGAAAGCAGCAACAGAAAAAACAAGCCGTTCATTGCCTTCAACTGTGCTGCAATTCCGGAGAACCTAATTGAAAGCGAGCTGTTCGGTTATGAGGAAGGTGCGTTCACGGGAGCTGTAAGGGGCGGTAAGCCAGGGAAGTTCCAGCTTGCTCAAGGGGGCACAATTTTTCTCGATGAAATAGGAGACATGCCGCTGCATCTTCAGACAAAACTACTGAGGGTTCTGCAGGAAAAATCCATTGAAAAAATAGGCGGCCACAAGAGCATTCCCATAGATACAAGGGTGATTGCTGCAACAAACAAGGAACTTGACAAAATGGCTGAAGCCGGTGAATTCAGAGAAGACTTGTATTACAGGCTCAATGTTATTCCCATCAATATTCCTCCTTTAAGAGAACGAAAGGGAGACATTAAAATAATACTTGAGTATTTGCTCAAGGTTTATAACAAGAAGCTGAACAAGAACATAAAAGGTTTTTCTTCCAACGTGGAAAGTGTTCTTTTGAACAATAAATGGAAGGGTAATGTCAGGGAGCTGGAAAATGTTGTTGAGTATTCTGTAAACATGGAGACAACTTCATATATTACAATGAACAGCATACCTCAAAAAATCCTGGATACTGAAGGTGTTGCAGCAAGACATGCCTCTATTGTGCCTATTCAGGAAATGGAAGAAAAGCTTATAAAACAAGCATTGATGGCATATGGAGACAGCGTCACAGGAAAGGCCATGGCAGCAGATGCACTTAAGATAAGCATGGCTACACTTTACAGAAAAATCAAGGAATACAATCTGTAATTTCTCATTGTGAGAAATGAAAGAAATTTGAAAAACAGACATTCATCCATAGAATGCAGTATAAATTTTTCAAAATGAGAAATTTTAAAAAAGCTTGGAAAGCTATAAATAGATTAATTTATCAAAATGAGAAATACACGGTGTGCAAAATAGTCACTGTGTATTTTATTTTTTGTTCCAAATGACAATAATATAAATAAATGGCTGTTTTTCAACCATAAATATTTTTTCAAAATATTTATTCAATGTGGCACAATAATTGCTTTAATAGATACAGAAAATGAAGCGCGGTATTCACGGTAGGGATATGGTCTTCAAAAACAAAATAAACGGAGGAGAAAAGTAATGGATTCAAAATTAAATTCAAAAAGAATTACTATGGCGGTTATCGTAGGATTGTTAATGGTATTATCGATTGGTTATTTCACATTCTACAAGACGATGACCGGTGCATCTCAGCTTACAACACAAGACGCATTCATGTTGATGCTTGTAGCATTGGCATTGGGAGAAGTAGTGTCAATAAAGACAAAAGCTCTCATTCCATCAATTTTCGTTTCGGCAGCTTTGTTTATAGTTGGTTTCTGGACATTGTTTCCACAGGACATTTTAGCAATGGCAGGGATTGCTCCAAACATGCCGGGATTATTTGTAATGATCATGGTTACACACTTGGGAACAATGCTTGACAAGGATGAGCTCATTGCTCAGTGGAAGACTGTTGTAGTTACATTTGCCGGAATGGCCGGAATAGTTCTTTTGGTCATGACTGTAGGAAGAATGATAGTTGGAACTGAAATTGCTGCTGTAGCAACTCCGCCTCTTACAGGAGGACTTGTGTCAGCAATAGTTATGCAGGCAGCTGTAAAGGACAATGAGTTCCTGTTCATAATAGCCATGGCAATGTATGTTCTGCAGGGATTTGTGGGATTCCCTCTCATAAATTACTGCCTTAAAATTGAAGGACAAAATGTATTGAAAAAATACAGAGCCGGAGAGCTGGATTTAAATCAGTTCACAACAAAGACTGCAGCATCAGGACAGGGAAAGTACAGAATTTTTCCTGAGACTCCAAAAGAATATCAGACAGAAGCAATTGTTTTGTTAAAAACTTTGGTTCTTGTAATTATATCAGGTTACCTGGAAACTCTGACAAAAGGCGCCGTATCAAAATTTGTATTTTGCCTGCTTATGGGAGTTCTGGGAACAGAATTGGGATTCATTGAAAAAAAGCCGCTGGAAATATCAAGAAGCTTTGGTTTGTTCATTACAATAATAATGATGTTTGTGTTTGCAGGATTAAAGAGTGTAACGCCTGACGTGCTCAAGTCAATAGCATTTACATTTGCAGTACTTATATCATTATCAACTGTAGGAATAGCTCTATTGTCCATTCCTGTAGGAAAAGCACTGGGCTTAAGCAAGGCAATGTCATTTGCAATAGGATTGGGATCAATAGCAGGCGGTTTCCCTGCAAGCTATGTACTCAGCAATGAATCAGCAAAGCTTCAGGGACAAAATGAAGAAGAATTTAAACTTTTGCTGGATCACTTCCTGCCTAAGACGCTTGTTTCAGGATTTGTAAGCGCAACTTCAGGCTCGGTTATCATAGCAGGTATATTTGCAAGTATGTTTTTCTAAAAATAATATTATATAAGGAGAATTATAAAAATGTGCATTATTAAAAACGAACCAAAAAATACTGACAACCAGGAAATTAACAAATTAAGAAACGCCATCGTTCACAGAGGACTGTGGATGGGACTTATTTTAAAAGAAGCCAAGGACAAAGGTCTGGACTGGGAATCAATAGGAAGAGAAGCAATATTCAAAACAGGATTAATTCACGGCGATGGAATAAAAGAAAGAATGGATGTGCCGGGAAGCCTGGTTTCATTTGGAAATACATTCTTTACAGATGATATTAAAAAAATATTTGAAATTGAAGTTAAAGAAATTACAGAAGAAGTTTTGAAGCTGGAATACAATTATTGCCCTCTTCTTACAGCATGGCAGATGATAGGTCTTGAAGGAGAATTCCTTGCTAAAGTTTGCGATGTAGCAATGTGCGGAGACAGAGGAATTGACAGCAAGTTTGATGATTTTGAATTTGAACTCGGCAAGACTCTTGCTGAAGGAAACAATGTCTGTGAAGTAAGTTTTTACAGAAAGAAATAATGCCTATTTACTTTGATCAGGAAATAAACCTACCAAAATGATATAGCAAAGAATATCTCTGATTGCATGATTGGAGGTATTCTTTGTTTTTTGTAAGGAACACATCTTATTTATGAGAATTTCAACATTTCCCTGGAAATAATCTGAAATTTGTGATAGTATTATTTTATAATAATTAATATTTGCACTATTTATACCGATATATTAACGACAGTTCTTTTATCGGTTCTGTTTTTGTGTTATAATATTTCGATTTTGTTGAAAGGACTGAAAATTTTGGTTAAAGAATATAATGCTAAAAGCATTACGGTATTGGAAGGCCTGGCTCCGGTAAGAGTAAGACCGGGTATGTATATAGGAAGCACAGGCTCAAAAGGACTGCATCATTTAATATGGGAAATTATTGACAACTCGGTGGACGAGCATCTGGCCGGGGTCTGTACAGATATAACAATAACATTAAACAGTGACGGCTCGGTTTCCGTTGAAGACAACGGCAGAGGAATGCCGACGGAGCTTCACGACAACACTCTGGAGTATCCGAAGACAATTTATCCAAGGGGAGTAAGCGCTGAGAGAATCCTTCTCACCGTTCTTCACAGCGGTGGAAAATTCAATAATGACAATTACGTTTATTCCGGAGGACTCCACGGTGTTGGGGTTTCAGTTGTAAATGCACTGTCATCATACATGAAGGTTGAAGTTTTCAAGGACAGCAAGCACTATGTGGATGAATACACAAACGGCGGCAATGCAATCACCGAACTTGAAGACGGAGAACTGAAATCTGTTGGATTCACAAGAAAAAGAGGAACAAAAATTACTTTTTTGCCTGACAGTACAATTTTTGAAAACATCACATTTCAAAAACCTGTCATCGTAAAAAAACTCAAGGAAATTGCATACCTGAACAAGGGCCTCACAATGACTCTCGTGGACAAGACCGTGAGCCCAGGTACAGAGGAAGTCTTCCACGAAGAAGAAGGACTTGTTGGCTACATAAAAGACCTTACAAGCAACAAGGATGTGCTTTATGAAGTTCCTATCAGCGTAACAGCCGAAGGCGAAGACTGCTATCTGGAATTTGCAATGCAGCACACACAGGATTACAACGAAGTTATAGTGAGTTTCTGCAACAACATAAACACAATTGAAGGCGGAACTCATGTAACAGGAATGAAGTCAGCTCT
>NZ_JAJUJR010000024.1 GCF_029265225.1 Sedimentibacter sp. | reverse complement strand
TTCCTCCTTAAATATACGATTCAATGAACAATGCAAATGTTCTGAATATGCCTGTTCCTCTTGGAAGCATGATGCCAAGAACCACGTCGAAAATCACGTATAAAAGCGCTACGCATCCAACAGCTGAAAGCAGGAGCATCTTTATTCTCTTCTCTCCGAGAAGACGTGAATACAGCAAGAACATAACAAGAGAACTTACCAGGAAACCTACAGTATCCAATACATATGCATAAGCCAGCATTATTACGCTTCCTATGAACATTTTGTTTGTAACAAACTTTTTAATATCAAAATTAAATTTAAAGCTGATGTTTCCTCCGTTGCTTCTTGCAATTTTATAAGCATTGGCAAGCAAGCTTATTATTAAAAGAACCAGCAAAATTCTAGACCATTCGGCTCCTCCTAAAGTATCTGGTGCCGCTGCAGGTACAGTTGAACCCACGAAAAAGAAACAATAAATGAAAAATACCGCTAAACCCAAGTTAAACAATAATTCCAAAGCCATACTGTTTTTCACTCCTTATATTTATAAAATTTACATTTTTTCTGTGTTACTATTTATTACATTTTTAAAAATATAACCTTCTTTGAACTTTTTGTCTGCATATTCCAAGAAGGTTATATTACATACTATTTAGTTTCTATTTTCCTCTTAAGGCTTTCATAGTTTCATAGTATTCCATCCAGATTGTCTTGAATTCTTCCTGAGTAGCAAAACCTGGTCTGTCGTTAAGTCCTACAGTTTCTTTCCAGTCAGTCCATTCTTGCATTTCATTAACTTTAACTGCTGCTGCTTCTAAAGCATCTATAGCTTCCTGTGGTGTTCCTTTTGCAGCAACGATTCCTCTCCAAGGTCCGATGTATGCATCTAATCCAAGTTCACCTGTGCATTGTACGTCTGGAAGGTTTGTAGCTCTTTCTTCAGCCAGCAATACGATAGCTTTCATGTCGCCTGATTCAAGGTAAGCATTTCCATCAAATGGGCTTGTTAAAACCATGTCTGTGTGTCCGCCCATTATAGCTGCGTTTGCTTCAGCACCGCTTGCATATGGGATGAACTGAACTTCAATGCCTGCAGCATCAAAAAGTTGTTTTGCAGAAGCACCGTCAATACCGTTTATTGACATCATACCAAGTGTAGGTTTTTTGTCTGGATTAGCTTTAGCGTATGCTACCAATTCTTCAAGGTTGTTGTATGGAACATTTTTTCCAGCCAATATTATGTTAGAGTCCTGTACAAGTCTTACAACAGGCATAGTGTCATTCAATATATCAAATGATGCAGTTCCATCAACAGCTGCTATAATGTGTGAAGGAGTATACATTGCAAATGTATATCCATCTGCAGGCTGGTTAACGAAGAATTCAGCTCCCTGTACTCCACCGGCACCTGCAACGTTGTTGATGTTGATAGTTGTACCAAGTTCTTTTTCCATCAATGGAGCCCATGCTCTGATAGTTGTATCAGTTCCGCTTCCAGGTCCGAAAGGTATTACTATTTCAATTGGTCTTTCAAATTTCCAAGCTTCTGGTGTTCCATCTGCTGGTGCTGGAGCTGCTTCTTTTTTGCTGCATCCCATGATAGATAAGGATAAAACGAGTGCCATTGTAGCTAACAAAAATCTTTTTTTCATTTTTATTCTCCTTTTAAAGTTGTAGGAATTATATTTACTGCATTGGGCAATACCAGAATTTTATTCGGTATTTTTTTCTTAAATGCTTCTTCTAAAGCCTGCTCAAGATTTGGAGCCCATCCCAACATCATTTCGCTAAGCTCTTCTTTGTTCAGGTATTCAGAAACAACGATTATATTCCCTTTAATCATTGCCCTGGCATACATAAACGCTTTATTGCTGCCCACATCATAACCTTCAATTTTAAATCTTTCAACTACTTCCTGAGGGTTAGCTGCGGCAGATAACCATTCCTTAAGTACTCCTTCCCCATACCCGTCTCTGCACTGCGCAGAGATGATAAAAGTACAATCCGGATTTCCAAGCATTTCTGCCACTGATAATGCTTTCTGTGACTGATAGAGATTTCTGTCTCTGGGGTAGCCCCCCGGACTGGCAATAACAATATCAGCCTTTTCTGAAATAATCACCTCACTGGCGTCCTTGCATATATCAACTCCTTGTTTGTGTGCTTCAATAAGATTTCCTGCAACAAAAGCTATGTTTTGTTTATGTGGGTTTTGAACTGCATTAACCATAAACTTAACATTAACCTTTAAAGCAACATCCAAAGCAACTTCATGGAATGGATTACCATATATATTTCCCATGGCCGGTTCATACGGCCTAATAGGCAAAGAGTGGTGGATTTTAAGTGTCTTAAATCCAGCCAGACCAGGAACTATGCTCTTTCTTCCTCCGCTGTATCCAGCTGAATGATGAGGAGCTATGAGTCCTGTCACTATACAAAACGTGCATTCAGTCAAAGCCTTGTTCACATAGATTGGAACATTGTACAATGACTCTCCAAGATATTTGAGATTTTCTTCATCCTTGCACTCATGTATTAAAACTTCATATTTATCTATTATGTTTTCACCTAATATATTGACCAGTTCTTCCCTTGTGGGCTTTCTGTGGCTGCCGGTAGCAATGATAAACTTTATTTGTTTATTATCATCAACTTTAGGTGCTATTCTTTCTATTATTTCATTGACTATAATTTTATTAGGTCCCGGTCTTGTGTGGTCATTGACAACTATAAGTACCTTGTCATCATTTTTAACCATGTCTTCAAGTCGGGATGAATCTACAGGATTGTCCATTGCTTTTTTCAAGAGATTCTCTTCGCAATCTATAAAATCATTTCCTGCCAAATCAATTGTTTCTACTGTAATGCTGTCATGAACTTCTGCTTCCTGAAAACTATTGCCGTATGGAACTGTGATTTTTTTCAATCTTAAGCCTCCTGAACTTCAGACATGAATGATTCAAAAGACAAGTCTGAATACTTTTCAATGTTAAGAATTTTTTCTATAACACTATTTT
This sequence comes from Sedimentibacter sp., assembly GCF_029265225.1. Classification (GTDB taxonomy): domain Bacteria; phylum Bacillota; class Clostridia; order Tissierellales; family Sedimentibacteraceae; genus Sedimentibacter. Next base: position 10,431 of record NZ_JAJUJR010000024.1, on the reverse strand, counting down.
CCTCATATGCTACTTTTAAAAGAGGAACTGCTTTGTTTTTTATGTCATTTTTAGAAACAGGATTGTATGTGCTGCCTGAAGCATCCTTAACTTCAGTTTCAAATACATTTCCGTCCTTCATTATTATTTTTGTTTTGCAGCCCCAATGCATCGGGTACCTCTTTGTAAATTCATCGTCAGAATAAACAGTAACTTTTTTAAGCAACGACTGTACGTTTTCATTGTTTATGGATTCAGACATGAAGTGTTCCAGAGAAACATTTCCGTTTAACAAAGCCGTTGCAAATGTATATGGAGTTGAAAATTTTGCCTCCGTTGATGTTCTTGGATTTTTGCTTCCTTCAGTCAGTCCGCACTGTTTGTATCCAACAAGGTAAGTTCCAATTTGAATTTCTTCAACATCATTTATATTAATATTGTAAGAATTTCTTAAGTGTATTGCTGAATCAATTGCACAATGTGTGCTTCTGCAGCATGGATATGGCTTGTTGTCAACATTTTTTATTTCAAATACAACTCCCAGGTCCTTTGTTACCATTGACAAATCATATTCATCGGACATGGCTTTAAACAAACTTCCGTCATTTGCTCTCAAAATGCTTACCGGTCCAGTCATTCCGGCTTTAGCAAGCATTGCTGCTTCAATTCCGCTAGCTGCCGCTCTTGCTGGATGAAGAATCTTGGAGCTGGCACTGTCCTCAAGAAAAGCCCATAATCCGAAGGATTGAGTTCCAGCCATTCCTAAAGCGTGTGTTGTTTCTTTAACATTTAACTTTAAAAGCTTTGATGCAGCAGCTGCTGCTCCGAAAGTTCCTGCAGTGGATGTTACATGCCATCCTTTGTTTCGATGGCTTGATACTCCGAAACCCATTCCGATTCTTGACATCACTTCATAGCCGCATATTACCGCTTCCAGGAATTCCTTTGCAGAAGCCTTTAAATATTGAGCAAGACATATTGCAGAAGGTACCACAACAGTTCCTATGTGTGTCTTTGAATTTGTATGGACATCGTCAAGTTCAAGTTTGTGTCCCATCATTGCATTTATAAATACAGCCTGTACTACCGGAAGCTTAATGTTATGCCCCCAGACTGAAATACCGTTTTCATTTTCAGAATTATAAAATTCCTTGTATTTTCCGATTATATCAACTATCAATTTATCCTTTGAAGCTCCAACTGCTGCAGAAAACGAGTCCAAAATGCAAATTTTTGCTGTTTCTACTACATTTTCCTGAGTTTCATTTAAGTCGAAGTTGAAAATAAAATCAGAAAGCTGTTCTAACTCATTCATATATTCACTTCCAATTATGAATTTTTAGCTAACTTAAGATTACGAACAAAAAAACAATTGTATACAATCTTTGTATACAATTATATGTGAATAGTTTTATTTAAGCAAATACATTTATATTATATCTTGCATAGGCAAAACCTATACCCCCAATTTGGAATATGGTATATAAACATTCCCATCCATTATTTTACGGGCTGTTCTGTAAATTCCTTCTTTAATTATTTTACCGTCTTCCATGTGGACTGTAACTTCCATCGGTCCGTATGGCTGTCCTATGATTAGTGTTTCAGAAATATTATTTCCGACGATTTCATTTACTATTGTTCCTTTTATTTTTGACGCAGCGCCTGTTGCCACAGCAGCAGTGACAGCAAAAGTTTTATGCATTTTCTGAAGGGCTGCCATTCTTGCAAGAAGATTTACTTCTTCAGCCCTGATCAATACTCCTTCAGAATTCAAATAATCTTTTGATTCAGCAACTATGCAGATTTTAGGATATGCAGGGCTTTTAGCGAGAGCGTCTTTTCTGTCTGAAACTATTCCTGTAAGTTCAGCGCATACACTTCTTATTTCTTCAAGGATGTTTAAAATGCCCGGTGCGGATTCGATTTCTGCCGGAAGCTCTGTTCCTTTCATTCCTAAGTCTTCAGCTTTAACAAATATTACCGGGTTTCCTGAATCTACAATCGATACCATAAATATTTTGTTTTCGCCTAAATCAATAATGTCCTTTGTATTTCCCGTAGGCAGCAATTTTTTTGTAACAGAGCCGGCAGGATCAAAAAATTCAACCTTAAGTTTTGCACCTGTGCCGGGAACTCCCGGTATACTGTAATCTCCTTCTGACAAAACCACTCCATCTTTCACAGGATAAGTCACATGAATCATCTTGTCGCTGTTTGTGTTGTATATTCGAACCTTTGTGGCTGGTTCAACAGTCTTTAAAAGATTATGCTGTATGGCAAAAATTCCAACTCCGGAAATCATGTTGCCGCAGTTTCCTTTCCAGTCAATCATGGCCTTGTCAATGCTTACCTGACCATAGGTATAATCAACATCAGCATCATCCCTGTTTGAAGGTCCAACTATGCATACTTTGCTCGTGAGTGAATTTGCACCACCCAATCCGTCTATCTGCCTCGCATCCGGGCTTCCGAAAGCAGCAAGCAGGATTTTATCCCTTAATACTCCCTGGGGTGGAAGTGAATTTTCCAGAAAAAACACACCCTTGCTTGAACCTCCTCTAATTATTGAACATGAAACATCTAATGATTCTCTAAACATATTATCCTCCCTGTTGCTGCATGAATTTTAATTGCTATTTAAATTGGCTGATTCTCGCTGAAATATCCATGAATCAAGTTAATAAAAACTTTGGCTGCCTTTGACAAATACATGTTTGGATTTGTGGATATGCATGTATACCAGAACGCATATTCATTGTCCTCTATGTAATAGTAATCAGCATCATACTGTCCTTCGAATATGTTGATGTACTGAAGAGGAATCATGGTTACTCCATAGCCTGCGCTTGCCAGTCTTCTTGCGCTCTCATAGCTTTGCAGCGTAAGACATGTTGCGGGATTTATTCCTGCCCTGTGAAAAATTATGTCGCACACCTGTCTGATTCTTTTGTCTTTACGAAGCATTATGAACTTTTCATCCTTGAACAAATTCAAATCAATGGATAAGTGGTGGCTGTCCGGTACAACCTTGGCATGCTTTGATAATGGGTGGTCCTTTTTAGTTACAATCATAAACGGATCCTTGTACAAAACATCGTGATTCAGGGGCTCGCTGTTTTTAAGCGGATGAGTGTGCATGATTGCAAAATCTATGGTTCCATCCAACAAAGATTTTTCCATGTTTACGGAATCAAGTTCCTTAATATATATTTCAATGTTGGGGAACTCCTCCATAAACTTAGGCAAAAGCTTCGGAAGCAAGTACGTTCCCATGTAGACTGTTATACCTATGGTTACTCTTCCTCTTTTCAAATCGTTTATATATGTTACTTCATTTTTGTAGTCATCATAAATGTTCAGTATTTCAGTTGCTGCCAGATAATATTTTTCACCTGCCATTGTAAGTGAAATTCCGTCATGTTTTCTTATAAAAAGTTTTGTCCCCAGATCATCTTCTATTTTTTGTATGGCCTGGCTGAGGGAAGGCTGTGCAATAAAAAGCTTTTGTGCTGCTTTTGAAATGCTCTTTGTTTCAGCAATTGTTTTTACATATATCAGTTCCCTGTCGTTCATTGTTTCCTCCTATCATAGGTTTTCCCTATATTAAATATATTAAAATCAGTATTAGACTATATTTCACAATTATTATACACTTGATGAGAATAATGTACAATTAAAAATTTCAAAACCTTGGAGGATTTAAATGATTAAAATTGTTAACAATCCTGTCCTCGTTATCAACGGCAGGACAATTGTTTCTCAAGAAAATGACTTTTGTGAAGCAGCAAAATCAATCGGCATGACATATGATACAAATGAAGCTAAAAAAGGCACTATTGCCTATGGAATTTTAGACAAACACAATCATTCAAAAAGCATAGAAAAACTTCAACTTAAATTTGACTCCATTACTGCACACGACATTACATACGTGGGCATAACTCAGACTGCAATTGCCAGCGGTATGAAGAAGTTCCCTCTTCCATATGTAATGACAAACTGCCACAACAGCCTTTGTGCAGTAGGCGGTACAATAAATGAAGACGATCATAAATTCGCATTGTCTTCTGCAAAGAAATTCGGAGGAATTTATGTTCCGCCAAATTTAGCAGTAATTCACTCTTACAACAGAGAAATGATGACAAAATGCGGTAACATGATTTTAGGTTCCGACAGCCATACAAGATACGGTGCACTAGGTACAATGGCAATAGGTGAAGGCGGCGGAGAGCTTGCAAAACAGCTTCTTGAGCAAACATATGACATAAGCTATCCTGAAGTTATTGCAATTTATCTTAAAGGCAAGCCAAACAAAGGCGTTGGTCCTCACGACGTTGCTCTTAATATAATTAAAGAAGTTTACAACAACAACTTTGTAAAAAACAAGGTTATGGAGTTTATAGGTGACGGTATTGAGCATCTGTCCGTTGAATACAGAAACGGAATCGATGTTATGACAACTGAAACAACATGCTGGAGCTCTATATGGGAAACAGATGAAAAAGTTAAAGAATTCTATGAAGTTCATGGAAGAGAAGAAGATTACAGCATGCTGAAGCCGGAAGCAGTTGCATTGTACGACGGAATTGTGGAAGTTGATTTATCAAAAATAAAACCATCAATAGCACTTCCTTTCCATCCAAGCAATGTATACACAATTGAAGAAGTAAAAAAGAATCCTCAGGAAATATTTGCAAAAATAGAAGAAGCAAGCAAGAAAACATTTGAATCAAACGACGTAAAAGTAGATATGATGAGCAAAATTGTTGACGGCAACATTTATGTTGATCAGGCTGTAATCGCAGGATGTTCAGGCGGAACTTTTGACAACATCGTCGCTGCAGCTGACATAATGAAAGGAAAATCAACAGGCAACGATAAGTTCTCTTTGAGCGTTTATCCCGGAAGCCAGCCTGCTTATATTGAACTTGTAAGAAACGGCGTTGTAGCTGACCTTATGGAAGCAGGAGCTGTAATTAAGCCTGCATTCTGCGGACCTTGCTTCGGTGCCGGAGATACACCTGCAAACAATGAATTCTCCATCAGACATGCAACAAGAAACTTCCCTAACAGAGACGGTTCAAAACCAACTGAAGGTCAGGTTTCAATGGTTGCCCTCATGGATGCCAGATCAATCGCAGCAACAGCAATAAACGGCGGAATTTTAACAGCTGCAGATGAAATTGACGTTGATTATTCAGAAAAAGAATACCACTTTGACAAATCTATCTATGAAAAGAAAGTATACAACGGATGGGGCAAGGCAGATGATTCTGTTGAGCTGGTTTACGGACCAAACATAAAACCTTGGCCTAAAATGCCTGATGTTACAGAGAACATAGTTGTAAAAGTTGTTACTCACATTACAGACCCTGTAACAACAACAGATGAATTGATACCTTCTGGTGAAACTTCTTCATACAGATCAAATCCAATCAGACTTGCGGAATTTACTTTAAGCAGAAAAGATCCTGATTATGTTGGAAATGCAAAGAAAATTCATGAATATGAAATTGCCCGCGAAGAAGGAAAAAACACTTCTGAAGAATTTGCTGAACTTAAACAGGTATTTGACAAGATAAGAAAAATTGAAGGATTTGCAGAAATCAATCCGGTTGAAACAGGCATCGGAAGTACGATTTATGCAAACAAGCCAGGAGACGGTTCTGCCAGAGAACAAGCTGCTTCATGCCAGAGAATTTTAGGAGCATGGGCTAACATTGCAAAGGAATATGCTACAAAGAGATACAGATCAAACCTGCTTAACTGGGGCATACTTCCATTCCTGATCAAAGACGAGAATTTGATTAAAAAAGATGATTTCGTATTTGTTCCGGGAATCAAGACAGCAATTGAAAACAAAGTTGATGAAATTACAGCATATGTATTGGATGATGAACCAAGAAAAATAACACTGTCACTGGGAGCTCTTACTGACAAGGAAAGAGAAATACTCTTAAGCGGCTCACTGATTAATTACAATAAAAATAACTTATAAAAAGATGGCCTTTAAATTTCTTCGGAACTTTAAAGGCCATTAGACAACTATTTATAAATGAAGGAGGACTATGGAAAAAATTAAAATGACAACTCCCCTGGTTGAACTTGACGGGGATGAAATGGCACGAATAATATGGCACATGGTTAAGGAAAGACTGCTTCTCCCCCATGTGGACCTGAAGACTGAATATTACGACCTGCACCTGAAAAACAGGGACAATACAAATGACAAGGTTACAGTAGATGCTGCAAATGCAATCAGAAAATACGGCGTGGGAGTAAAATGCGCTACAATAACATCAAACAACGACAGAAAAATTGAATATGACTTGAAAAATTTTCTAAAAAGTCCCAACGGCACAATCAGAGACATTCTTGATGGAACTGTGTTCAGAAAACCCATTATTCTTGAAACCATAACTCCTTTGATATCAAAATGGAAAAAGCCAATCACCATAGCCAGACATTCATATGGTGACATATACGCTTCCACAAGCATGGAGGTGGATGCTTTCACTAAAGCAGAAATTGTACTGACTGACAAGGACAACAATGAAAAAAGAACCTTGGTGTATGACTTTAAGGAAAATGGAATCATCATGGGAGAATACAACCTGGATTCCTCCATCAGGTTTTTTGCTGAATCCTGCTTCAAACATGCTGTTGAAGAAAAAACGGACCTTATGTTTTCGGCAAAGGATACGGTTGTCAAGGCATACGACCACAAATTCAAGGATATATTCGAAGAACTTTATGAAGAAAAATACAAACAGCAATTTGAAAATCTAGGAATTAAGTACACATACACACTCATAGACGATGCGGTTTCAAGAATAATTAAGTCTGAGGGCGGAATCATCTGGGCATGTAAAAATTACGACGGCGACGTAATGAGCGACATGATTGCAACGGTCTTTGGAAGCCTGGCTCTCATGACTTCAGTGCTTGTTTCTCCTGACGGAGCCCATGAATATGAAGCTTCCCACGGAACAGTAAAAATGCATTATTACAGGCATCTAAAGGGAGAAAAAACTTCAACTAACCCCATAGCCATTATATTCGCGTGGACTGGAGCACTGAGAAAACGCGGCGAGCTTGACGGAAATCATGAACTTGTGAAATTTGCAGACAGCCTGGAAAAAGCATGCCATGACACAATAAACAGCGGAATCATGACAAAAGACCTTTTGGAAATGTCTTCTGCAGCCAATAAAAAATATGTGACAACTGAAGAAATAATTGATGTTATTTCAAGCAACATAAAATATTAATTGTAGGGTCGCGTCTTGTAGACGTCACTGATAAAGTCTGTTCCTGTCATCCCTTCCCTATCATCAACCTAAGCATCCTGAACAATCAGGATGCTTTTTACTGTCAATAATTTTTGCTCTACTATAAGTTCACAAAATTGAAAAAGTTTTACTTTTAGTCATATTTTGCCTTGTAAAATCGTTTTCTATGTGGTAAAATATAGGAGATGGAAATTATACACTTGAGGAAAGCCATGGAAATAGAAATCAGATTGTTTGCAACATTTCGGGTCGGCAGATGGATGAGCAGACGCTTATCATTTCCGGACGGTGCGCGGATAAAGGATGTTCTTGATGATCTGGGCATCAAAAAGGAAGAACTTGGACTGGTTCTCGTTAACGGAAGTTCAAAGGAAGTTGATGAAAAACTGAATAATGAAGATATTTTGGCAATTTTTCCTCCTGTAGCCGGAGGTTAATGTTCCGATTCATGGTTGACCTTATGGGCCTCTGTGAACGTTAGGGCGTGAAAAGCAATTTTTGCACCTGCCATTGCGCAAAGGGACACAAATAAACTGTTGTTTATTTGTGTCCCTTTTATTTTAATCAAACGATTAAAATAACTGCTCTTATAAAATCTATTGCACTGAAGGAGGTGGATTCTGGCACAAGGTGTCAGAAGGTAAAATGTCAAAAGGTTTAGTTGTATCACCAGAAAAATGTACTGGCTGCAGAACATGTGAATTAGCGTGTTCCTATAGCAAAGGGGATAACTTCAACCCAAAAGATTCTGCTGTTTCAGTTATGTTTTATGATGAAATTGGTCTGCAGATTCCAATGATGTGCATGCAATGCGATGAACCGCACTGTATGACTGTATGTGTTGTTAATGCCCTGACCAAGGATGAAAAAACAGGCGTGGTAAATTACGACAAGGAAAAATGCATTGGATGCAAAATGTGCGTAAGCGCATGCCCATTCGGCAACATGACTTACAGTTCAAGGTTAAAAAGAGTAATAAAATGCGATATGTGCAGCGGCGATCCTCAATGTGTTAAAATGTGCGGCTATGGAGCCATTGAGTACAAGGAATTGGACGGCGCATTGGATAAGAGGAAAATTATTGCCAACCAATTTAAAGAAGCATTTGGAGAGGGGGCTAAATAATGAAAGGTTATACTGGAAAATTAATAAGAGTTGATTTGACAAACAAGACTATTAAAACAGAAAAACTTAACATGGATTATGCCAAGGACTTTTTTGGCGGAAGAGGACTTGGTTCTAAATATTTGTACGAAGAAGTTGACCCAACCGTTGATGCCTTAAGCCCTGAAAACAAACTCATATTCATGACCGGCCCTGTTACAGGTACATATGCCACATGCGCAGGAAGATTTAATGTGGTTGCAAAGGCTCCTCTTACAGGTACAATAGGAGCTGCAAACTCAGGTGGATACTTTGGACCTGAGCTTAAATTTGCCGGCTATGACGGAATAATATTTGAAGGAAAATCAAACACACCTGTATACCTGCATATTAACGATGATTTAATAGAATTAAAGGATGCTTCTCATCTTTGGGGTAAAAATGTTTTTGAAACAACAGACATGCTTCTTGCTGAAAATGAAGACGATGCAAAAGTTGCATGCATAGGACCAGCTGGAGAAAAACTTGTTCTTTTTGCAGCGGTAATGAACGACAGAGACAGAGCTGCGGGAAGATCAGGCATGGGCGCTGTTATGGGAAGCAAGAATTTAAAAGCTGTAGTTGTAAAAGGAACTAACGGAATAGGTGTTGCCAATGCAATGCAGTTTAACAAAGCAGCACAGGAAGCAAGAGATAAAGTGCTTGCAAACGGAGTAACAGGCAAAAACGGAGGACTTCAGACATACGGTACAGAAGTTCTTGTAAACATATTAAATGAAATGCATGCCCTTCCTACAAACAACTGGCAGTCTTCAAGATTTGAAGAAGCGGAAAAAATAAGCGGCGAATACCTGACAGAAAAATACCTGGTTAAAAACAAAGCTTGCTTTGCATGTCCAATAGGCTGTGGAAGAGTTGTAAAAATTCCTGACGGAAAATACAAAGGAATAGTTGCAGGTCCTGAATACGAGGCAGGCTGGTCATACGGAGCTTCCTGCGGAATAGACGACATCAATGAAATTGACAAAGCAAACCATGTATGCAACATGCTTGGAATGGATCCTATAACAATGGGAGCCACTATAGCTTGTGCAATGGAACTTTATGAAAAAGGATATCTGCCAAAAGAAGATTTAGGCGGCGAAGAACTTGTATTCGGAGATGCTCAGTCAATAATGAAATGGACTGAAAAAGCCGGCTACAGAGAAGGCTTTGGAGATGTGCTTGCTCTGGGCTCATACAGAATGGCAGAAAAATATGGTCATCCTGAATTTTCAATGACTGTAAAGAAACAGGAAATGCCTGCATATGACGGTAGAGCAATTCAAGGCATGGGACTTTCCTACGCTACAAGCAACCGCGGCGGCTGCCATGTAAGAGGATATGTAACAAGCACAGAAGTTCTTGGAATACCTATGAAGACTGATCCACTCACTACAGAAGGAAAAGCAGGTCTTGTTAAATTATTCCAGGATTTAACTGCAGTTGTTGACTCTTCAGACATTTGTCTGTTCACTACTTTTGCAATAGGTCTTCCTGAAGTTTCAAATCTTCTTCGAGGAACCGTTGGAATTGACATGACTGACGAAGAAATACTTAAAGCCGGTGAAAGAATCTGGAACCTGGAAAAAATATTCAACCTTGAAGCAGGACTCACAAGAGAAGATGATTACCTTCCTCCAAGACTTCTCAAGGAACCTGTAACAAGCGGTCCTTCAAAAGGAAAGGTTACTGAACTTGAAGTTATGCTCAATGAATATTACGCTGCAAGAGGATGGGACGAATACGGCGTTCCTACAGATGAAAAGCTTGAAGAACTTGGACTGGAAATGAAGTCAGCTCAGGAAGCATATTAATACTTTAATAAAATAAAACAGAACATCCATTTATGAATGTTCAGGTTGAATGACAATCCTCGGATTCAACAAATTGTAGGGGCGGATCTTGTATCCGCCAGCGGGAGGACAGTAGTCCTCCCCTACATATTGAATTAAATGTCATCAATTGAGAACATCATTTATGGATGTTCTGAATTTTAAATGAAGGTGATAAT
>NZ_JAJUJR010000209.1 GCF_029265225.1 Sedimentibacter sp. | reverse complement strand
TTAATAACGCCTATGGCGCATTCATCTGCAATAATAGCAGAAATAGTGCTAGCCTTTGTGTCTCCGGGTATGGCAATCATGTCAAGGCCAACAGAACAAACACATGTCATTGCTTCAAGTTTTTCAATGTTAAGGGAACCTCTGTTCACTGCTTCAATCATTCCTTCATCCTCGCTTACAGGTATGAAGGCTCCGCTTAATCCTCCAACATTTGAAGATGCCATGATTCCGCCTTTTTTAACTGCATCGTTTAATAATGCCAGGGCAGCCGTTGTTCCGTGAGCTCCGCAAGCTTCAAGGCCTATTTCTTCCAATATTCTGGCTACGCTGTCGCCGATTTCCGGAGTCGGGGCCAGGGACAAATCCATTATACCAAAAGGAATATCAAGTCTTCTTGAAACTTCCTTCGCCACAACTTCTCCTGCTCTTGTAATTTTAAATGCTGTCTTCTTGATTGTCTCGCATACGGTAGTGAAGTCCTGTCCTCTTACTTGTTCCAAAGCATTTTTAACAACTCCCGGGCCGCTCACTCCAACGCTCAGGCATGTTTCTGATTCTCCTGTGCCGTGGAATGCTCCTGCCATGAAAGGATTGTCTTCAACGGCATTGGCAAACACAACTAACTTTGCACATCCTATGCTGTCCTTATCCCTCGTTAGATATGCAGCTTCTTTAATCACTTCTCCCATTACTCTTACTGCATCCATGTTTATGCCTGCCTTTGTGGTTGCTACATTAACTGAAGCACAAACCTTGTTTGTTACAGCAAGAGCCTGTGGTATAGAACGAATAAGAATTTCATCACCTTTGGTAAATCCCTTGTGAACAAGAGCAGAAAAGCCTCCTAAAAAGTTTACACCTGCAACATCTGCAGCCTTGTCCAAAATTTCTGCATATTTAACATAATCCGTGTCGCTGCTGGAGCCTGCTATTATGGATATGGGAGTAACAGAAATTCTTTTGTTTATTATTGGTATTCCAAATTCTTTTTCTGTTGCTTCAACAGTTTCCACAAAGTGTTCGGATAGTCTGGCAATTTTATCATATATTTTTATTCTTGATTTTTCACCGTTTGAATCGGCACAGTCAAGAAGTGAAATGCCCATGGTTATGGTTCTTATGTCGAACTTGAGTTCATCAACCATTTTGACTGTTTCTAGTATGTTTTTTGATTTAATCATTTCTGCCTACACCTCGTACATTTTATCAAAAATATCTTCACGCTGAATTTTGATGTCCATTTTAATTTCTTCGGCCTTTTTGTCAAGTTCCTGCTGAAGAGTTCCAAAATCAATTGTAATGTCAGCAAGGTCTACAAGCATTATCATTGTGAAGTAATCTCTCATTACAGTCTGGTTAATGTCAAGAATATTTGCGTTGTAGTTTGCTAAAAGTGTTGAAACTTGTGCAATTATTCCAACACGGTCCTTTCCTATGATTGTCAGTATGCCTTTCATGTTATCCTCCGTTTTTATGATGTTAGTATGTATGCAGTCTTTAAGAAAAAATGTGGTTATATAAAAATACAGAGAGACGCGAGCCTCTCTCAGACCATTGACAAACCCTGACGCTGTCATCCTGAACGATAGTGAAGGATCTCATCTTTATTGAAAACATGAGATTCTTCGGGCTATGCCCTCAGAACAACTTCGAAAGTACTTTGTAATCAACCTGAGAGAGATGCAATCTCTCCGTACAACAAAAACACATGTGTGTTTGTATCTCTGTTCTTTTACCTGAGAGTTTCATTGATAACAATTTTCCCCTTCGGTGCCCTTAAAGAGTCTCTCCAGAGTTATGTCCGCTGACGGTCGACTGCCTTCCGCCAGTTTCATCCAAATATTTTATTAGGGGTTAGTATATACCTGTTTGTTTTAAAAATCAAGCACAATATTTAAATTCATAAAATTTTCTTTTTTTCACAAAATACTTTGGCATTTTCGATAATTTTTTGTTATAATATAATAATGACAACATTTACTCGTTTTTATTAATATTGATAATGCAGTACAAATAATATCATGTTGAAAATATAATAAATTTTGTTATAATATATGGTAGCAAGGAGTGATATTATGAAAATGGGCTTTGAATTGAATCTGTCACAGACTCAAAAGCTTATTATGACACCGGAACTAAGACAGGCTATACAAATTTTGCAATTTAATAATGTTGAATTAATGGAGTTTATATACAAACAGCTTGAGGTTAATCCTTTTCTCGAATCGGTCGACAATAAAAGTCAGGAATCATCATCAGGGGAAGACAATACGGATTATGAAAAATCTGACTTTGATAAGTCTGACAGCAGCAAGGATGAAATCGATTGGAAGGAAATTACAGAAAAATATGATGACCTGAGCTACAAGGCTTATGAGAAATCTGCTGATTCAGATGAAAAGCAAACATTTGAAAGCTACACTTCCAAGAAAATGTCTCTCAAGGACCATCTCATGGTTCAACTGGGGGTTTCCGTAAAAACAAACAAGGAAAAAAGAATTGGCGAGTTTATAATTGAATCCCTTGACAACAAGGGTTACTTGGGCTGTTCAATTCAGGATATAAGTCTTTTGCTTAACGAAGATGTAGTTGAAGTGGAAAGGGTTTTAAGGCTCATCCAGACCTTCGACCCCGTAGGCGTCGGAGCGAGAAATTTAAGTGAATGCCTTATGATACAGCTTAAGGAAAAGGGAATTCAGGATAAAAATGCTTACATCATAGCAGAACAATATCTTGAAGAAATTGCAACCAACAAAATTCAAAAAATAGCCAAGGATTTGCACATTACAGTTTCAAGGGTTCAAGGCATATGCGACATAATCAAGATGCTTGAGCCGAAGCCGTCAAGAGGCTTCATAGTAGACAGTGACAACATAAGATATATTGTACCTGATGTGACAATTGAAAAAATCAACGGCGAATATATAATAATAGTTAACGACAACAACTTGCCTGTTCTTACCATCAGCAGCTATTATCAGAACATGATAAAAAATCTTGATGACAAGGAAGCAAACAAGTTCTTGAGCGACAAGCTGAATTCTTCCATGTGGCTTATTAAGAGCATAGAGCAAAGAAGGATGACACTGTACAAGGTTGTTGAATCAATACTCAAGTTTCAAAGAAAATTCTTTGATGAAGGTAAAACAGCCTTAAAACCTCTTGTTCTGAAAGATGTTGCCGAAGACATAGGAGTGCATGAATCAACTGTAAGCAGGGCAACAAATGGGAAATACGTCCAGACTCCAATAGGCTTGTTCGAACTAAAATACTTTTTCGCAAGCAGTCTGAGCGAAAGCGACGGGGAAGGAATTTCATCCACCAGCGTAAAGTCTCAGATTCAAAAATTAATAACCGAAGAAAACACGCAGAAGCCGTTAAGTGATCAGAAAATTGCTGAAATGCTATGCTCTGAAGGTATCAACATATCCCGAAGGACTGTTGCAAAATACAGGGATGAAATGAGGATACCATCTTCTTCAATGCGAAGAAGGTTCTAATCAATTAAAGAATTAATTTAAGAATAAGAATTTAAAATCTTAAAGCAGGAAAGAATATTCAATGAATAAGCTGAATATTCTTTTTTATTGTGCATTATAAAATAATGGATTTTATGAAAAAATACTGATATAATTTTGACTTTTTTGCTGTACAGCACCTTGATGCTGTGATATAATCAAAACATAAATGTGACACTATTAATATATAGTATAACACATATCTGAAATCATGTCTGATTGCCAATCTAAAATAATATTCCAAAATTCAAAAATACTATTGCAATATAATATAAATATGGTAGAATAAACCTAGGGACGCAAAACGAACAACAGGGACATTAAATATCCCGGAGGGATGTATGGAAAATAATAAAATTCTGGAAATTCAAAACAAAATAGTTCCTGAAACTGTAGAATTGTTTATGAAAAGATACGAGATACTAAAGGTTATAAGTTCTATGCAGCCTATCGGGAGGAGATCTCTTTCTGTGAAACTTGGCATAACTGAAAGAACCATGCGTACTGAAATAGACAAACTGAAGGAAATGAACCTTATTGACATCAAGTCCGCAGGAGTTGAACTCACCAGGGAAGGAATTGACTTGCTTTCAGAAATTCACGGCAGTTTTTACTACATAAAAAACTTATCAGATTTAGAATTAAGACTAATGGAAAAGCTGAAGCTTAAAAAGGTTGCAGTTGTTTCCGGTGATGCTGAAAAGGACAGTTTTGTTTTCAACGACCTTGGAAAAAAAGCTGCCGAAATTGTTCTGGAACTCATTAAAAATGACACTGTGCTTGGAATCACTGGCGGTACTACAATGGCTTGTGTTGTGAGACAAATGAAAAGAAAAAAAGGCATAAAAAACCTTTTAGTTTTGCCAGCAAGAGGAGGATTGAGCGAGGAGCTTGAAATTCAGGCTAACACAATTGCTGCAAATCTTGCTGAAAAAATAGACGCTCCGTACAAACTGCTGCACATACCAGATAATCTGGATGAAACAGAACTGGGCGTGCTTAAGAACAACAAGCTTATAAACGATGTTTTGCAGGACATACAAAAAATTAATCTTCTTGTATTTGGTCTTGGAAATGCCAAGGAAATGGCAGCAAGAAGAAAAGCAGGAAAGG
>NZ_JAJUJR010000430.1 GCF_029265225.1 Sedimentibacter sp. | reverse complement strand
ATTTTCAATATCAGATTTATAGTATGGGTACATGAACTGGTCAAACCTTCCTACATTAAGGGCAAGAGGATTTTCCGACAGAATTCCTCCCAGTTGTGTGAACCAAACAAACTGTATAGCTTCATGAAATGTTGAAGGTGGGTTTTCAGGAACCTTGGAGCATACTTCGGCAATTTTTAAAAGTTCATTTTTTCTGTCTTCATTTGTTTCGCTGTCTGCCAATTCTGAAGCCTTTTGCGAATATCTTTTTGCAAGCAAAATTATACCTTCAGATGTTAAGATTACTGACTGATAAAATTCCTTTTTCTTCAGGTTATCGGCAGAAATTTCATTTAATGTTTCCATGTGCTTCTTTGCTTCTTTTATGATTCCTCCGAATCCCTTTTTAAAAAGAACATCCTGGTAATCAGGAGTGATTTCTCCCACCGCCTGCCTCCACTTGGAGTCATTGTCAACAATTCCTGTGTCTACGGCAACAGTTGCAGTATCTTCAGGAAGTCTTGCCAGAAATGATTCTTCCAGTGATTTTCCTTTCCAGTAAGGGAAAATATTTTTTCTTACAAAGTCTCTTTGTTCATCCGTCATAACATATGGATCCTGAACTCTTTTGTCAAAATTGTCCATTTCTCTGTCAACCCATGTCCATGAAAACTCAGGCGTCAATATCCCGCATTTTCTGAACTCTCCAACAGCACCTACAATAATTTCGCCGTCAAATATTTTCACTTCCAGCTGCTGGCATGTGTCCTTGAATGCCTTTGCCCTTCTGACGGGTATGGATTCTCCTTCTGTTTTTTTGTGAGATTCCGTCCAGATTCTTGCTCTTTCATATGAAATTGCAGGCTTGGAATTGATGTAATTTTGTCTTGCATCTTCAATTCTTTTTGTTAACATGAATACCTCCATAAGTGATAACATTTGTCGTGCGTTATAGCGCACCGTATGCTTAAAATTAAACCAGAATAAAATTCTGGCCGTTAATACTTTACTATATTTTGGAAAACTACTTCTTCCTGGTAAGGATTGCTGTATGTGTGCATTTTGTCTGCTCTGAAATTCATTGCAGCAGGTGCCTCAAGAACATGAGTTTTGTCATCTACAATAATATTCAATTTTCCTTCAGTCACTACAACATATTCAACAGTTGATGACTTGTGCGGCTGTGATACATGGTGTGCGCCGGGAAGCAGTTTTATATAAAAATATTCAAATCCTGTGATGGGATCAAAGGGAAAAACATTGTAAAGAATCATTTTATCTTCCGATTCATATACAGGTTCAATTTCATTTATATTCACAGCTTCATTGTTTTCGTTGCTTGTGCTTAACAGTTCAGAAAAAGATATTTTAAGACCTGTTGAGATTTTCCACAGAGTAGATATTGTAGGCGTAGACTCCGCTCTCTCTATCTGCCCCAGCATGGCCTTGCTTACTCCCGTAAGATTTGAAGTTTCATCAAGCGTCAGACCCTTTTCAAATCTTGTCTTCTTAAGCGTGTTGCTTATATTTATCAATGGATCGTTCAATTCTTAAACCTTCTTTGTTTTTTCTTCATTATATAATATGTTATAATTATTTGCAATATAAAAATATTATTAATTGCACAAAATGCGTTATATTGGTTGTTTTTTTCAGTTTAAGGTCTTAATCCTTAACTCTTAATTATTAATTCTTAATCCATTTTACAGGCATATTATTATATGAATACTAAATTAGGGGTATTTTATGAAAAAAGAAAAATTGATTGGTGTGACGCTGGTCCTCACAGCAGCAACCACCATTGTGAGAAGTGTGGGGATGGCATTTCGAATTTACCTTGCCAATGTGCTAGGAGCTGTAGGAATGGGTCTTTACCAGCTCATTTTATCTGTTTATTTCCTTATGGTAACTCTTGCAACATCCGGCATCAGGGTAGCTGTGTCACGGCTCAT
>NZ_JAJUJR010000036.1 GCF_029265225.1 Sedimentibacter sp. | reverse complement strand
TTCTGTGTAATTGCTATGGCTTCTTCGGCGTTTCTTTGTTCATTTCTTATTTGCTGCAAATAACATTCGGTCATGCCAACTGCCGTTTTAAAATCACCACAGGCCGAAATTTTTATAATGTCAATTGCTTGTTTTCTCAGTCCATTTTGTAAAACCTCAACCTTTAATGCAGTCCTGGCAAATTTAATCTGCTCCACATGAAAATCTGTAAAAACACGATAACCATTTGCCATTCGTTCTGGTTTTGGAATAAGTTCAAGTTTCTCATAAAGCCGTACTGTGTTTGGATGTATTCCAATTATATGTGCAACTTCTGATGTCTTATAGGTATTCATATTATCACCACCGTTCTTTACCATAATATCACCGTATAAAAGTCTGGTGTTATAGTGGATGGTTTAATTGTAAATGACAAAAATAAAAAATGCAAGTTTGTAAAAAAATCACTTGCCCATGAAATAAAAACAAGCGCATAGTCCAGTGACCATACGCTTGTTCCCATATTATAGCTACCTTAAACATTTTTTGTTTAAATGAGCCAAATTATTTGTTTTTAGAATGGTCCGTAGTTTGTTACAACGGCAATAATCATGAATATGCATCCCAATAGTGTCCAAAGAACCATCAGAGGACCTACAAATTTAACCCATTCTTCATATTTAATCTTAGCAATAGAAAGGTTCGCAAGCAGCACTCCTGATGTAGGAACTATGGAGTTTGTGATGCCATCGCCAAACTGGTATGCAAGAACTGCAGTCTGTCTTGTAACTCCAATAACATCTGAAAGTGGTGCCATAATAGGCATTGTTGTTGCAGCAAGACCTGAGCCTGAAGGAATTATCAGGTTTAGGAATGACTGAACAAGAAGCATTCCCACTGCACTTATTGACTTAGGCAATGTTGATATTGCAGATGCAAGACCAAATACTATTGTGTCAATAACTAAGCTTCCTTCCATTATTACAAGAATTCCTCTTGCAAGACCAACTACAAGAGCTCCCATTGTCATGTCCTTTGCTCCTGTAATGAAATGCTGTGCAACATCGTCAAGATGCATGCCTGAAGCAATACCGGAAAAAATTCCTATTGCAAGGAATATTGCTGCTATTTCTGTAATATACCATCCGAATTTGAAAACTCCGAATATAAGAATGCCCATTCCAACAGCAAATATAAGCAATACTGCTGTGTCCTTGGAAGTCATTTTTCTTACATTGCTTAAATCAATAGCCTTGTCTTTTTCCTGAACTTCCAGGTCATAAACTATACTGTTTTTAGGATCAGCCTTAACTTTGTTTGCATATCTGTATATGTAGCCTATAACAAGCGCCAGTGTGCAGAACCAGATTACAATTCTCATTCCGATTCCTGAAAACATAGGCAGTTCAGCAATACCCTGAGCAACACCTACTGTGAAAGGATTCATGAAACCTGAAGTAAAACCTGCAGCTGCTCCCAATGATACAATTGCCATACCTGTTACGGCATCATATCCAAGAGCTCTTGAGAGGGCTATGCCTATAGGAACAAACACTATTGCTTCTTCGGCCATACCTATTGTAGCTCCCCCTACGGAAAACAAAACCACGATGATAGGTATCATAAGTTTTTCTTTGCCCTTGAGGCTTAATGCTACCTTGCTGATGCCTGCTTCTATGGCTCCTGTCTGATTAACTATGTTGAAGGAACCTCCAACAATAAAAATGAAAAATACTATGCTTTGAGCTGCAGCAAGTCCTTTAGGAAATGCTTTTAAAATGTCAAATGGTTTTGCAGGATTTGCATCAACTGACGCGAATGAATTTGGATCTACTATCATTCTTCCTGTTTCTGATTCAACTTTCTGATATTGTCCTGCTGGTATTACATAAGTTAAAATTGCCATTACGATTATCATTGCGAACAATATTACGTAGGTATGGGGTACCTTGCCCTTTTTCTTTTTCCCTTCCATATGCTCCTCCTCATTTAATAAATAATATAAATAATATAGAATTTAGAATTTTAATGCCAAATTAATAAATATAATTTGTACTAGACTATTTATTAATTTTCGACATAAAATTTAAACCATATTAACACATAATTTCCATACTTGCAAGCGATTTTTCATTTTTATTTTCAAATTAATGTTTATGCGTACTAATTCTAATTATGCTTCGCCTCGCTTGAAAAATTTCCCAGTTGTGTTATTGATTGTCTTGCCTTCTTCAACTGCAATTTTTCCATTTACAATCACATATTCTATGCCTTCAGGTCTTACCTGAGGATCCTGGAATGTGGCCTTGTCGATGATGGTGTTGTAGTCAAAAATGGTAATATCGGCATCATAGCCTTCTTTTATAAGTCCCTTGCTTTTAAGCTTCAGGCGCTTTGCAGGCATGTATGTCATCTTGTAAATTGCATCATAAAATTCAAGTTTCTTTTCATCACGCACATAGTGTCCTATTACTCTTGGAAATGTACCAGCCCCTCTTGGATGTCCGGAATGGTTCCTGTAAATTCCGTCGCTTGCAATCATTACCAGTGGATGATTCAGTGCCTGTACAATTTCATCTTCATTCATTACATATGCAACAGCAAGCATGTTAGGATATTCTTTTCTTGCCTTTTCAAATAATTCCTTGTCACAGATCATACCTTTGAATGGCTCTTCGGTGAGCATTATTGAATCATAATCCTTGTTCCATATGTCAAGGCATCCGTCATCAAACACAGCTGAGCCTATGTAAGTGCTGAATGCGGCATAAGGATATGCATCAACCTGCAAATCAGTTCCGCTGTTTGCAATATCGTCAATGAGTTTTAGAGCTTCAGTCATGTTGCCGTATGCACTGCAGCTTGATAAGTGTGAAATCTGAAACGGTATGCGGCATTCTTTTCCTATTTGAGCCATTTCTTTTATTGCATCAAGGGCATAAATTGCATCCTTCCTGTAGTGAGCTGCAAGCAGCAGGTCGTTCCTTCCCTGAATTTCCTTTGTAATAAGAATTGCTTCTTCAGTGTCTATGCCCGGGCAGTATTCAAGGCCGTAAGATACTCCGACAGCACCGAAATCGACGGCATTTTTTACCATAGACTGCATTTTTTCAATTTGTTCTTTTGATGATTTTTTGTATATGTCTGTGCTTCCAACCTGGTTTCTTAAAAAATTGTGTCCTATGTAAGACATGTAGTTAACAGGATTACCTTTTTCCTGAATGAACTGGTAAAGTTCCTCTATGCTCTGCCTGTTGTTGCCGCAGTTGCCCACTATGCAGGTTGTAACACCCATGTTAAGCATTGTATCAGCAATGTCGTACCCCATCTTCTTTGTCAGTGACAAATCCTCTTCGTGCATGTGTATGTCTATAAAGCCGGGAGAAACGTACTTGCCCTGAGCATCGATTGTTTTTTTTGCTTCTTCTGTGACACTTCCTACGGCTTTTATTTTTCCGTCCTTGATTCCTATATCGCCTATTGACGATTTTTTATTTTCTGCATCAATTACAATTCCGTTTATTATTTTAATATCAAGCATTTTACCCTCCATTTATTTGTTACTTGCAGAATTCTTCTGCTATGCGTGTATATATTTCAACATAATTGACAAGATCTGCAACCGGAATTTTTTCATCCTTTGCATGTGAATACTTAAGGTCTCCGGGGCCGGTTACAACAGTGGGTATTTTCCCATATGTGGAAAGAACACCTGCATCCGTCCATCCTCTTCGTTTTTCGATGTTTGGCTCCTTGTTCAGAAATTCCTTCAAAACGTCATGAACAGTAATGGCTATGAGTGAATCAGGCTGGGCTATTAAAGGAGCATGATCAAATTCTTCCATCATATTTGAATCCATTCTTGTAATTTCAGCTTTAAACTGTGGATCTTCAGTCTTTAAATCATCAATCATGTCCTGGTATTCCTTTATGACAGACCGAACGTTTTCCTCAGGAAGATACCTTCTGTCTATCTGTATGATGCAGCTGTCTGCAACTGAGCTGGGCTGTGTTCCTCCCTTTATGAGACCGAAATTCATGACGGAAGGCCCCATCCATTCATTTTGTCTTGTCTTTAGTCTTGGCATAAGTTCTGTTTCAATTTTTTGTATCAGCTTGGAAGCTTTTGAAATGGCGTTTATTCCTGCTTCAGGAATTCCACCGTGGGCAATTTTTCCTTCAATTTTTATTTCCAGCCACTCAAGCCCCCGGTGACCCAGAGCGTAGCCATAGTTTGAAGGCTCACCCACAATTGCACCGTCAGCCTTGATACCCATCTTCACAACCTTTTCAGTACCGTCGCTTTTTTCTTCTTCACCCACTGCAGCAGTCAGGATTATGTCTCCGCCCAGGATTTTTCCCTTATTTTTTATATTCACCATGGCCGTTATCATGCATGCAACAGCACCCTTCATGTCATTGGCTCCTCTGCCAAGAACATAACCGTCTTCTATTTCAGCTTTGAACGGTTCTATGGTCATTTCATAGGGAGGCACAGTGTCTATATGTCCGTTAAATATCAACGTCTTTCCTGTGCCATTTCCCTTTAGTCTTACTATAACATTTCTTCTCTTTCCTTCAACTTCCTGCATTTCAGCTTCAAGTCCATTTTCTGTGCAATACTTGAAAATGAATTCAGCTGCTTCTGATTCCCTGTTTTCTGTATATTTGTGGCTTGGTATTCTGATAAGCTGTTGTGTCAGATGTACTACTTCGCTTGAGTTTAAATCAGCGCCGTAATTTATCATGTTAACCTCCATAAATATTACTTAGAATTATTTGTTTTCTTTTTCCCATGCATCTGCAACTGCTGCGGCAACTGCTCCTGCAACCCTGTTGTTAAATGGTCCAGGTATTATGAAATCTTCTGCAAGCTGTTCATCAGTTACAAGATCTGCTATGGCATATGCTGCTGCTTTCTTCATAGATTCAGTTATTTGCTTTGCCCTGCAGTCCAAGGCTCCTCTGAATACTCCCGGGAATGCAAGAACATTGTTTATCTGATTTGGAAAATCCGACCTTCCTGTTCCAACTACCCTGGCGCCTGCTTTTTTAGCAATATCCGGCATTATTTCAGGAGTTGGATTTGCCATGGCAAAAATTATGGAGTCAGCATTCATGCTTTTTACCATTTCTTCGGTAACTGAATTTGGAGCAGACACTCCTATGAACACATCGGCACCAGCCATGGCGTCCTTCAATGTTCCTTTTAGCTTCTGGCTGTTTGTAATTTTGGAAAGCTCTGTTTTGTGAGCATTGAGCCCTCCGTCTCTTCCTTCAACAACAATTCCCTTGCTGTCGCAGGCAACTATGTTTTTTGCACCGAGAGATATGAGCATTTTAATAATTGCTGTTCCTGCAGCTCCGGGACCATTCAGGACTATCTTCACATCTTCCATATTCTTTTTTGTAAGCTTCAGCGCATTTATGAGGGCCGCTGAAACAACTATGGCAGTTCCGTGCTGATCGTCATGAAAAACTGGAATGTCCAGAATTTCCTTCAGTCTGTCTTCAATTTCAAAGCATTTTGGAGCCTGTATGTCTTCAAGGTTTATTCCTCCGAACACAGGAGCAATGTTTATTGCAGTGTTGATAATTTCTTCAATGTCCTGAGACTTTACACAAATAGGAAATGCATCAACTCCTGCAAAACTTTTAAACAATACAGCTTTTCCTTCCATTACAGGAATTGCAGCTTCTGCCCCAATGTTACCAAGACCGAGGACTGCAGAACCGTCCGACAGCACAGCCACAAGATTTCCCTTGGCTGTGTATCTGTATACATTCTCCGTATTTTCATGGATTTTTCTGCATGGCTCAGCAACTCCGGGTGTGTATGCCGTGCTTAAATCATCTCTGTTTTCGAGTCTTACCTTGCTTTTAACTTCTATTTTTCCTTTGAATGTTTCATGCATTTTCAGTGCTTCTTCATTATAGTTCATTTTCTACTCCTTCAAGCCAGGTCTTCCCTGTTTCTATTTGTCTTAATACTTCTACAGGCGCTGTTCCTCCATAGGATACTCTTCCTTTTACGCATCCTTCCATTGTAAGGCCCGGAAGAAGAACCTTGTTCACTCTTGAATCAATCTTTTGTAAATCTTCATCTGTCAGGTCTATGAAATCCTTGTTTGTTGTTTCGCAGTACTTGACCATTTTTCCGACTATTTCATGTGCTTCTCTGAAAGGTATGTTATTTTTTACGAAATGTTCAGCAATGTCTGTTGCATTTAAGAAGCCTTTGTTCAGATGTTTCTTGATGCTCTCCATTTTGAACTCTGTTTTTTCAATCATTTTTGCAAATATTACAATGCTTTTTTTCAATGTGTCAACAGTGTCGAACAATGCTTCCTTGTCTTCCTGGAAATCCTTGTTGTATGCCAGGGGAGTTCCTTTCATTACTGTCAGAAGCTGCATGAGGTTGCCGTAAATCCTTCCTGTCTTTCCCCTTAAAAGTTCTGCCATGTCGGGATTTTTTTTCTGAGGCATGATGCTGCTTCCTGTACAAAAGCTGTCATCTATTGATATGTAAGAAAACTCCTGAGAATTCCAATAAACAAATTCTTCTGCAAAACGGCTTATGTGCATCATGCATATGGAAGCATTGCTGAGAATCTCAAGCTGGTAATCTCTGTCGCTTACAGAATCCATGGCGTTTTCAGTAACATTTTTGAAACCAAGGAGCTCCGCAGTCCTGTGACGGTTTATGGGAATTGTTGTTCCTGCCAGAGCACATGCTCCAAGAGGATTATAATCTGTTCTTTCATAACATTGGATGAATCTTTCAATGTCTCTTTTGAACATCTGAAAATAAGCCATTAGGTGGAATCCAACAGTTACAGGCTGGGCATGCTGCATGTGGGTGAAGCCTACCATTATCTGGTCATTGTACTTTTCTGCCTTTTCAAGCAGCACATGTTCCATGTATTTCAAATTTTCTAAAATTTCAATTATTTCTTTTTTTGCGTACAATCGTGTGTCAACAGCCACCTGATCGTTTCTGCTTCTTGCTGTGTGAAGTCTCTTGCCTGTTTCTCCAAGCCTTTTTATGAGTATGCCTTCAACTGCCATGTGAATGTCTTCGTCATGCACGTCAAAAACAATTGTTCCATTTTCTATATCAGTCTTTATATCCTTTAATGTTTCAACAATTTTTTCTTTTTCATCTATACTAACTATTCCCTGCTCGCATAGCATTGTGACATGTGCAATGCTTCCTGCAATGTCGCAATCGTAAAGTCTTTTGTCAAAAAATATGGACGCGTTGAATTCTTCAACGATTTTATCCATTCCCTTTTCAAATCTTCCACTCCATAGATTTGCCATTGTTTTCTCCCTTCGTTTATCAATTAATAATTAAGAGTAAGAATTAAAAATTATAACAATTAAATGTACAGTTAATTTTTTTGCATTAAACAATACTAATTATTATTTATTCACTATTAATTATGAATTATCATTTTATTGTTTATTATAACATACTTATGATATTCTTCAAGCAAAAATAAAAAATTGCCGGATAAATCCGGCAATTTTACATATGGTTCTTAATTCTTAACTCTTAATTATTAATTGTTGAAAAAAAATTTTAGTATGGCTTTGTGTACAGCTGGAAGTGAGCCTGAGGATGATCGCAAACAGGACATACTTTAGGAGCTTCCTTGCCGACATGAATGTGTCCGCAGTTGTCGCACTGCCATACAACCTCTCCCTCGCGTTTGAACACCTTTGCTGTTTCAATATTTTCAAGAAGTGCCAGATATCTTTCTTCATGGCCTTTTTCAATTGCTGCAACGCCGTCAAACAGGTATGCTATTTTGTTGAATCCTTCTTCTCTTGCAACTTTTGCAAAGTTAGCATACATATCAGTCCATTCATAGTTTTCGCCAGCAGCTGCATCTTTTAAATTGGCAGCAGTTTCACCGATACCATCATGTAAAAGTTTAAACCATATTTTTGCATGTTCTTTCTCATTCCTTGCTGTTTCTTCGAAAAACTTACTGATTTGAACATATCCCTCATTCTTAGCTTTGCTTTGGTAGTATGAATACTTTACATGTGCCTGAGATTCTCCTGCAAATGCAGTCATTAAATTTTGTTCTGTCTTGCTTCCCTTTAATTCCATAATCCACCTCATTAGATATATTTATCCCTTTGGCATAAAGCCCAGGACATAGACAATGGTAAATCTCTCCTGATCATTTTAATTATAGCATTTTTATAAATGGTTAAACTTTAAAATAATTTTTCCATTAGTCCAACAATTTGAATATACCCATTTTTTGAGACTTTAATCATTAATTATTGTATACATTTCCTTATAATCGTCTTTCATTACATGTTCAAGCACCTGCTCAACTCGTATTTTCATGGGTTTGGTGCCGAATATGATTTCTATTTCATCACCAGTGTCAATTTCAGTTCCAGGCTTTGCAGTCTTGCCGTTAACAAGGACTCTTCCTTGTTCGCATGCTTCCTTTGCAATAGTCCTTCTCTTGATGACACGGGCATTCTTCAAATACTTATCAATTCTCATAATAACTCCAATCTGCCTTGCGGCGGAATATTATTCTGATACGTTTTTCAATTTTTCAGCCTGATCTGAAGTGAGAAGAGCATCCAGCATTTCTGTAATGTCTCCATCAATAAATGAATCAAGCTTATACAATGTAAGCCCTATTCTGTGGTCGCTTACTCTTCCCTGTGGGAAGTTGTAAGTTCTTATTCTTTCGCTTCTGTCTCCTGAACCTACCTGGCTTTTTCTTGCCTGTGCCAGTTCATCATTTTGTTCCTGCTGATATTTGTCGTAAAGCCTTGCCTTAAGAACCTTGAACGCCTTGTCTTTGTTCTTAAGCTGTGATTTTTCATCCTGGCATGAAATTACAATGCCTGTAGGTATGTGTGTAAGTCTTACGGCAGAGTCGGTTGTATTTACGCACTGTCCTCCGTTTCCTGATGAACGGAACACATCAACTCTAACATCATTTGGATTTATTTCAATTTCTATGTCATCTACTTCAGGCAGGACGGCAACTGTTGCTGAAGATGTATGAATACGTCCGCTTGATTCTGTGTCAGGAACACGCTGAACTCGGTGAACACCGCTTTCATATTTAAGTTTAGAATATGCTCCCTTTCCTTTTATGGAAAATATAACTTCCTTGTAGCCGCCAATTCCCTGCTCGTTTACAGAAATGAATTCTGTTTTCCATCCCTGTCTTTCAGCATACCTTAAATACATTCTCAGAAGATCTCCTGCAAACAATCCTGCTTCGTCTCCTCCAACGCCTGCTCTAACTTCCACTATTACGTCCTTGTCGTCATTTGGGTCCTTTGGAAGAAGCAATATTTTAATTTCCTGCTCCAGTTCTTCCTTCTTTGCTGAAAGTTCCTTTACTTCTTCTTTTACCATTTCCCTGAAATCATCATCAAGCTTTTCATTGAGCATTGTCTTTGAATCTTCAAGCTGGCTTTCAACATCCTTGTATTCATTGTACTTAGTTACAATGGGCTCAAGCTGTGACTGTTCCTTCATGAGCTTCTGAAGCTTCTGTGAATCTGAAAGTGTTTCAGGGTCAGATATTTTTTCACTTAATTCTATATATTTTTCATTTAAAACTACTAATTTATCTATCATATTATCCTCTCTTTATAACGATCATTAACATACAAGCAGCGCCGCTGTCTCCTGATTTCATTGCTAAATCGCATTTTCTTTTTTAATATTTTGTTTTTTATTTATAATCCATGTAATGAAATTTCCGGTATATGTTAAGTTACAAGAATCCTGTCACTACCCTGTCGTTGCCGCCTAAGTCCTTGTCTGTTTCAATCATTTTAAAAATATTCAAATTTTTAAATATCATCTCCACATCCTGCTTCTGGTCGTGGCCGATTTCAACACAAAGCACGGCATCTTCACCGTGAATTCTTCCAAAAACTTCTGCAATTCTCCTGTAAAATAGGAGGCCGTCTTCTCCGCCGTCAAGAGCCAGTCTTGGCTCATATTCAGACACTTCAACAGGAAGGTCCTTTATGATTTCCTTTTTAATATATGGTGGATTTGACACAACGATGTCATATTTTTCATCTGGAAACACATCTTCAAAAATATCGGCCTTCACAGTCTTGATATTTTTCAAATTGTATTTTTCAATATTGATGTTTGCTGTTTTAATGGCTGTGTCGCTCACATCCACAGCAGTGACAAGTGAATTTTTCACGTAATATGCAAGACTCACTGCAATTGCTCCGCTTCCTGTTCCTATGTCAAGAATTTTAAGAGTTCTGTCTTTAAGGTCTGAATTATTAACAAATTTTATTATTTTTTCAACCAATATTTCCGTGTCCGGCCTTGGTACAAGTATCCCTTCCTGCACGTAAAATTCCAGTCCCATGAATTCCTGGACATTTGTCATGTACTGAAGCGGATATCCCTGATTTCTTCTGTTGGCCATTTCATAGAACATGCTTTTTATTTCTTCATCAACTTCCTGTTTTCTGTTAAGGTGAAGATATACTCTGTCCTTCTTGAGCAAATGGCATAAAATCAGCTGCACGTCAAGAAGTGGATTGTTATAATCCCTTTGTTTTATTATTTCTGTTCCATCTTTCAACAATTTTTCAATTGTTACCATGTATCATCTTCTCCATTTGCAGGTATAACTCTTTTCATGGCTTCGATTGCCACTTCAATCATAGAGTCATCAGGCTCTTTTGTAGTAATTTTTTGAATTAAAAATCCGGGATATGAAATCATTCTGGTGAGTATATTTTCTTTTTCGCATCTTCCCACATACTTGTTCAGCTCGTATGATATGCCTGCAATAAGCGGAAGCATTGCAAGTCTTATGACAAGTCGCATGAAAGGGTTAGGCCATCCGAAAAACGAAAAGACTATAATGCTTATAAGCATTACATTTATCATGAAACTTGTTCCGCATCTGGGATGAAGTGTTGAATACTTTCTCACATTCGAAACTGTCAGTTCTTCCTTATGCTCATAGCAGTGGATTGTCTTGTGCTCTGCTCCGTGGTACATGAAAACCCTCTTTATGTCTTCAAGCTTTGAAACGAGGTAGACATACCCCACAAACAATGAAACTCTTATTATACCTTCCGTAAGGTTAAGCAAAAATGTATTGTGTATCACATTTTTTGCAAGGTTTGTAAGTAGCGTCGGTCCTAAGATGAATACTCCCACCGAAAATATGAGAGCTATTATTACAGATGCATATATTATGGCAGTGTCAGCCTTATCCTTGAACACTTTTTTCAAAAACTTGTCAAATGCATCTTCTTCATAATCATCGCCGTAAAATTCGGCTGAATACATAAGCTCCTTAACTCCGCTTACTAGCGAATCTATGAGAACAAAGCTTCCTCTTATTAAAGGAAGTTTAAAAAATTTATTTTTGAATATCTGGTTTATGTTGCTTTCTTTTACTTCTATATCACCGTCAGGCTTTCTTACTGCAGTTGCAATTTTATCAGGGCCCGTCATCATGATGCCTTCAATCAGAGCCTGACCGCCGATGCTGGTCTTTTTAACCTCTTTTAAAACTATATCGCTCATTTTGTCCCCTTTTCTAACACATTCAAGATATTATACAATTAATGCACAATTACTTCAAGTTTTTATTTAAAATTAATAAAGCTTTGCAATTTTACATCACAAAGCTTAATCTTTCTTTAATTCACTTCGAGGATTTCGTACTTCACCATTCCTCCGGGAGATGATACGTTGATGATTGCTCCTTTTTTCTTGCCTAAAAGCTCAGCTCCAAGAGGAGACAAATTTGATATTTTGCCGGCCACAGGGTCTGCTTCTGTTGCTCCAACCAGTGAATAATCAAGGATTTCATCAAACTCAATATCCTTTATTACCACTTTACTGCCTATTTGAACCGTATCTTTTTCTT
>NZ_JAJUJR010000128.1 GCF_029265225.1 Sedimentibacter sp. | reverse complement strand
GCAGAGGTTTTATTGCCCTGGCTGCTGCTTCAATGGGTGGAAACACTCCAATAGGAGCCTTCCTTGTTTCAATTTTATTCGGTGCTGCACAGGCCTTTGCAAACATTCTGCAGCTTGGTTCATGGCCGTATGAACTCATTCAGATGCTTCCATACTTCGCAACATTGTTGGGTCTTGGAATCTACAGTTACATCAGAATGAAGAAAAGACAAAGACTTACTGGAAAGTAAATTTAATTAAGAATTAAGAGTTAAGAATTAAGAATTGAATTAAGAATATGGAAGGGGCTGTTGCATTGAGCATATTTACTAAATGCATAAGTCCCTTAGGTTTATAATTTTGGAGGAATAATGAAAAAGAAAAATATCATAATAGACTGTGATCCGGGAATCGATGATGTGGTTGCCCTCTGCTTTGCAGCAGCAAACACTGATAATTTTAACATACTTGGAATAACAACAGTGGCAGGAAATCAGACAATAGAAAAGGTTACAGACAACGCACTGGGACTCATGTCATTTTTAAACAGCGACATAAAGGTTGCCAAAGGAGCAAAAGGACCTCTTATCAGAGAAAAAAGACCGGCAATCAACGTCCACGGAGAAAACGGTGTTGGAGATTACCAGTTCCCAAAGACTAAAGAACTTTATTCCAACAATGCAGTCACTTTTTTAAGAGATACAATAATGGCTTCCGAAGATAAGGTGACTTTAGTTCCCGTAGGACCACTTACAAACATTGCTCTTCTTATAAAGACTTTTCCGGAAGTAATGGATAAAATAGAAATGCTTTCAATAATGGGAGGAGCCGTTTGGGGCGGAAACACATCAGGTACTGCAGAATTCAACGTTTGGGCTGACCCTGAGGCTGCAAGAATTGTTTTTGATTCAAGACTGCCAATAGTAATGAGCGGCCTTGACGTTACACACAGCTGTGGACTTTTCAGGGATGATGTAAACAACTTGTTGAAAAGTGAAGGCAAAGTTACACGCATGTGTGGAGAAATTCTTAATTTTTACTTTAAAGGCGACCATGTTAAGAAAGGTACATTCACTCCCATACATGATGCCTGTGCATTGATGTACTTAATTCATCCGGAACTTTATAAATCAAGACACATGCCTGTTGTAGTTGACTGTTCCGAAGGTCTCAACAGAGGAAATACTGCTTGTGACGTAAGAGAATGGATTGATTACGATGACACGTATCCTGAGATTCTTCTGGATGTTGATCTTGAAAAATTCAGGGAAATTCTGCTGGAAAGCTTATATAATCTAGATAAATCGGTAAAATAAAAAAGGGAGGAATTGTAATGGGAAAAACAGTAGTGGTTGGAAGCATAAATGTAGACCTGGTTTTCACTTCTGACATAAGGCCTAAAGCAGGTGAAACTGTTATGGGCAGCACATTTTCAACCATACC
This sequence comes from Sedimentibacter sp., assembly GCF_029265225.1. Lineage (GTDB taxonomy): Bacteria > Bacillota > Clostridia > Tissierellales > Sedimentibacteraceae > Sedimentibacter. The sequence continues at coordinate 4,980 of NZ_JAJUJR010000128.1, read as the reverse complement.
GGGAGGAAAGGGTGCCAATCAGGCTGTTGCTGCGAGCAAGCTTGGTGCATCAAGCACAATGATCGGCTGCATTGGAAATGATCAAAACGGTGAATTTTCAATCAATAATTTAAATCTCATGAATGTTGACACTTCCTGCATAAAAAAAACTGACAATGCTCCTACAGGAGTTGCAAACATTGTGGTTGCTGAACATGACAACAGCATAATCGTAATCGCAGGAGCTAATTATGAAATTACAAAAGAAGATATAGACAACTGCAGGGATGTGATTCTTTCTGCAGACATAGTCCTACTTCAGCTGGAAATTCCTCTGGAGGTAGTTGAATACACAGCACAGTTGTGCAGGAAAAATAATGTAAGAGTCTTGCTTAATCCTGCTCCTGCAGTTGAACTACCGAAAACACTCATTGAAAATGCAACTTATATAACTCCAAATGAGCATGAGCTCAACATTATTCTGGGTAAACAAAACAATGTTGATGAAACAATCAAAATGTATCCTAACAAGATTATTGTTACAATGGGTTCAAAGGGAGTAAAATATTTTGACGGAAGTGAAATGAAGCTTGTTCCTTCATACAATGTTGAAGTTGTTGACACCACAGGGGCAGGAGATACATTCTGCGGAGGTCTGGCAGCAGCCTTAGTAAAAGGAGACAAACTTGAAGATGCAATCAAGTTTGCCAACAAGGCAGCGGCAATTTCAATAACAAAACTTGGTGCACAAAGTGGAATGCCTACTTTGGAAGAATTCAACAATTTTAAATTTAAATAAAAATTTAAAGCGCATACCTGAGTATGCGCTTTTACTTTTGAATATTATTTTATAACTGTTACGTTTGCAGCCTGTGGACCTCTTTGACCTTCCACAACTTCAAATTGAACATTCTGGCCTTCTTCCAAAGTTTTAAATCCATTGGATGCGATAGCTGAAAAATGAACAAATACGTCATTTCCGTCTTCACATGAAATAAATCCGAATCCCTTAGCTGAATCAAACCATTTTACTTTACCTGTTTTCATTAAATCCTCCGTGTTTTTTAAATAAATTTAATATTAATGAAAAAGAACTACATTGTAGTTCTTATCACGTTTCATTGAAATACCAATATTAATATAAGTAAATGCTATATCTATATTAATTATTATTTCTAAAAACAAATACTACGCTACAGTAACGTTGCTAGCTTGTGGGCCTTTTTGTCCATCAACTATATCAAAGTTTACTTTTTGACCTTCTTCTAAAGTCTTGAATCCGTCAGATACGATTGCAGAGAAATGTACGAATACATCTTTGCCGTCATCGCAAGAAATAAATCCAAAACCTTTCTTAGAATCAAACCATTTAACTGTGCCTGTTTTCATTAAAAAAATCCTCCGATATTAAAAAAGATACTTGTATTATAACAATTTTTTTCATAAATTGCAATACATAATTATGAAAAAAATCCAAAAAAATTCGACCATAGAAAAGAACTAGAATTTAAACTATAGTAAAAACTATTGACTGGCATGAAAATGTTTTTATATATCGAATAGAAAGCGCATAATACGTATATTTATTTAAATATTTTTTGAAGAATACAGATTGAAATAAATGTAAAGCTTTGATATAATTATTTGGTATAATAAATCACAGATACCGTAAAAATATAAGGTGAACATGATGATAAGACATTTCTTAAAGATTTTTTTTGCTTCACTTGTTTTAATTGCAGTGATTTTAAGCGTAACAGCTTTGGGATATATAATTATAATTGACAAGGACATGGTTATTGGAACAATCAAAGGTTCAGAAACGGAAAGTGAAGGTCAGGAACTCTTGTTTAATGAATCAAGCACCTTCAATTATGACAGCGAAATAGGAAGGGCTGCCAAAAACAGCAAAAGATTCAATGTTCTCCTTGTGGGATTAGAAAATTCAAGATCTGATACCATAATGGTGGCCAGTTACGATATGGAAAACAAGACTGCTGATTTGATTTCAATTCCAAGAGATACATACTGCCCTAAAAATGCAGACGACAGTCCTGATTTGAAAAAGATAAATGCCGTATATGGTCAGGAAGGTATAGAAGGACTTACAGCAACAGTACAGGATTTATTGGGAATACCACTGGAAAAGTATATTATAATTGATTATGAGGCTTTAGTTGCCTGTGTGGATTTATTAGGAGGCGTAGAGGTGAATGTGCCGTTTCATATGGAATATTCAGACCCTTACGATGATCCGCCCCTTTATATAGACATACCTGAGGGAACTCAGGTTTTAAACGGAGAACAGGCTTTAAAATATGTAAGGTTCAGAAAAGGATACAGCAATCAGGATTTAGGAAGAATCCAGGCTCAGCAGGAATTTTTGAAATCCGCATTGAACAAGGCTCTTGGACTTAAACTTCCGGCATTGATAAAGGAAGCATATTCATATGTTGAAACAAATGTTACAGTTACGGATATGATGAGTCTGGCAGGAGATGTAATAGGTTTTTCAGCAGACAAAGTGAGCATGCAGACATTGCCGGGAATGGAAACACCATTGGAAGGATTGTCATTTTACATACCGGACGAAGACAACATAAAAAATATGGTTAAAGATATGTATGCACCAAAAGTTAATCAAGACAATACAACAGAAGGCACAACGGGGGACGCAGCAGAAGAAACGAATCAGACAAATTAATATGCAATCAACTGAAAGGCGGATTTTAAATGAAACAGTTTATAAAGGTATTTTTCTTATGGCTTGTTATATTTACAGCAGTAATTTCAACCGGAATTTACACTTATGCAAAATTTGCTTCTCCCGGAAATGAAGGAGAAGAAATGCCTGGCGAAGAAGAACAAACTGCAGAAGAAGATGAAAGCACTGAATTTGATACGCCGCTGGAAAAGGCAATGCATGAAAGCAACCGCATAAACGTCCTGGTTGTGGGGCTCGAAGGAACAAGATCAGATACCATAATGCTTGCAAGCTTTGACAGAAAAACGAAAGAAGCAAACATAATATCTATTCCCAGGGATACGTATTATTACAGGGAAGGATATTCCAAATATGCAGACACACAAAAAATAAACGCAGTATATGGAATGGAAGAAGAAGGCATAAAAGCTCTTGTAGGTGCTGTTGAAGAACTTACGGGACTTCCCATAGACAATTATGCCACAATTGACTATGACGGAGTAAGGGCAGCTGTTGATGCCATCGGAGGCGTGGAAGTGGATGTGCCGTTTCATATGAGATACACAGACCCTTACGCTGACCCTCCTCTTGACATAAACATAAAGCCCGGAAAACAAATCATATACGGAGATAATGCCATAGAATTTTTGAGATTCAGAAAATCTAACTATGAAGGGTATTACGGTTATGTAAACGGAGATCTGGGAAGAATCGAAGCCCAGCAGAATTTTGTGAAATCAGCTGTGAAAAAAGCCATGAGCCTGAAAATCATAAACGTAATAAATGCTGTTTATCCGTACGTTGAAACAGATCTGACACTTACAAACCTTCTGGCTCTGGGAAAAGATGCCCTGGGATTCTCTACAGAAAATCTTGAAGCTTCAACATTGCCTGGTACAGACAAAATGGCAGGCGGTTTGAGTTTTTACTTTCCTGACGGAGAGGAAATGACAAAGTTTGTGTATGACTTATATGATGTTAATTTATCTGCCTATGCAGACGAAGAAAATATAGCAGAAGCTAAACAATAACAATAAAAGGTTCCTCGCCTTACTAAAGAAAAGCGAAGAATCTTTTTATAATATAGGAGGGGGTTTTTTCCTATATTATAAAAACGAGGATTGCAAAGGACGGGACGTCCTTGCCGTCAAGGCGGGTGCTCAGTTAAAACGCGTATGCGTTTTAACGCCGAAGGGGGACATAGGTCCCCCTAGCGGAGTTGCGGAGCAACTTTTTATTGTCTTTATAGGGGGAAATAAAATGATAAAACCGTCACAACTTAAAAAAGGCGACAGGGTTGCTGTATTAGCTCCTTCTTCAGCAACAGATTTGAAATCGGTTCAAAACGGAGAATTAAAAATCAAGGCGCTGGGTCTGGAGCCTGTAATGTTTCCGACATGCTACACAAACTACGGCCATCTTTCTGCACCTGATGAAGAACGAGCAAGGGATATAAACAATGCCTTCAGGGATAAAGATATTAAAGGCATAATATGTTTAAGAGGCGGCTATGGAACACCAAGAATTTTAAACATGCTTGATTATGACATGATATCAGAAAATCCAAAGGTTTTTGTAGGGTTTTCGGATATTACTGCCCTTCATGTGGCATTCAATCAAATATGCGGCATGACCACATTTCATGGGCCCATGGCAACATCAAACTATGCAAAAATACAAGGCAGCAGAGTTGATTTTGAACAATATACATATGAAAGCCTTGTTAAAAATCTTTTTATGGATGAGCCTATGGGCATTCATAAAAATCCGGATGGTGAGGAATTAAAAAGCTATTGCCAGGGCTCAGGGGAAGGAATTCTCACGGGAGGCAACCTGACACTTCTTACTGCCTGCATGGGAACAAAATATGAAATTGATACTAGGGACAAAATATTGTTCATTGAAGAAGTAAGCGAACCAATTTACAAAATAGACCGCATGCTCACAACGCTTGCTCTGGCTGGAAAGTTCAACCAGTGCAGGGGAGTGATTCTTGGAACATTCACAAACTGCGAAAGGGAAAAGAAAGCCTATGAAGGAGGATTTGACCTTCCCTTGGAAGAAGTAATTGAAAACACAATTGTTCCTTTCGGCAAACCCGTCATTTACAACTTCAAGGCAGGACACAGCTTTCCGCAGCCAACATTGCCTCTGGGAACAATGGTGAAAATAGATGCTGATGCAAAACAGGTTATATTTACTGAAAGCGGTGTTAGGCAAATTAAAAATTAAGAGTTAAGAATTATTAGTCAAATATGATGTGTGATAGCTAAGGAGAGCATTACATATAAAACAAT
>NZ_JAJUJR010000049.1 GCF_029265225.1 Sedimentibacter sp. | reverse complement strand
TTGCCAGGTTCATTATGTAATCTCCGCCTGTAACAAGTGTTTCCTTGTTGGCCAGGGCAATGGTCTTGCCTTTTTTAATTGCTGCAACTGTTGGCTTAAGTCCTATCATTCCTGACACCGCAGTCACTATTATTTCACTCTCCTCATATTCTGCTGCGGCGATTAATCCGTCCATGCCACACATTATTTCAGTCTTGATGTGAGAAGGAATGATGTTTCTTAAGGCGGATGCTTTTTCTTCATTCATTACACAGCAAAGCATTGGAGAAAATTCAAGTATTTGCTCTTTTAATAGTTCTATGTTATTATTTCCTGTAATTGCGCACACTTTCAGCTCATCTGCATGTTCGCGGACAACATCAAGCGTCTGGGTCCCTATGGAACCGGTTGAACCAAGTATACTGATATATTTCATGGCTGCTCCTTATTGAGATGAAATTCTTAAATGATTTTATATTATCAATTGTATTTTATCACAAAGGGTATAATTTGCATAGCAAAAATAGGAAATTGCAATGCTGTTCAAAATATTTTACTTACGGATTGTTTTATTTAAAAAAACACTTGTAATAATTCTGAGAACAGTATATCATATAGTATTATATCAAAGTACACGGAGGATAATATGTTTCAAAGTTATGAAAGCACTCGAAACTCAAACATTTTTTCAACATCATCAATGGCAGTGCTGCAGGGAATAGCTGAAGACGGCGGATTGTATGTAATGAGAAATATTGAAGATAAAAATATTGACATAGAAGAACTAAAAGGCAAGAGCTACACAGAAATCGCAGAAACAGTTTTAAGCATGATGCTTGATGATTTTCCAAAAGATAAAATTAAAGAATGCGTCAAGAATGCATACACAGACAAGTTCAGTTCCAGTGACATTACTCCTCTTGTTAAAGTTGGAGATTCATATGTTGCAGAACTTTTCCACGGGCCCACATCAGCGTTCAAGGATGTGGCCTTGTCCATACTGCCGCACCTTTTGACAGCTGCGTATGATATGAACGATCTTGAGGGAGAAGTAATAATTCTTACGGCAACCTCAGGAGACACAGGAAAGGCCGCTCTTGAAGGATTCAAGGATGTAAGGGGCACAAAAATAATAGTGTTTTATCCTGACGGAGGAGTAAGCCAGGTGCAAAAAGCACAGATGGCAACCCAGGAAGGAACAAACACATTTGTTTGTGCAATAGAAGGAAACTTTGATGATGCACAGACCGGTGTAAAGAAAATATTTACAAACGAAAACCTAAGAGATGAACTTGAAAAACGAAACAAAATGTTTTCGTCGGCAAATTCAATAAACATAGGCAGACTTGTTCCGCAGATAGTGTATTATTTTTATTCTTACATGAAACTTGTTGAATCAAATGCTGTTAAGATTGGGGACAAGGTAAATTTTGCAGTTCCTACAGGAAACTTCGGCAATATTCTTGCCGGCTACTATGCCAAGAATCTTGGGCTTCCTGTAAACAAGCTCATATGCGGTTCCAATGAAAACAATGTTCTTTATGATTTCATAAGAACAGGAATTTATGACAAGAACAGAGAATTTCACAAAACCATATCTCCTTCCATGGACATACTTGTTTCAAGCAACCTTGAAAGACTCTTGTACTATGTAAGCGGCAAGGACAACAATGTGGTTAAAAATCTTATGGAGCAGCTTAATTCAACAGGAAAGTATGAAGTCAGCGATAAAATGAAAAAAGTCATCAGCGATGAATTTTACGCACACTGTGTATTCAAGGATGACACTGAAGAAACAATAAAGGCAGTATTCGAAAAATACGGATACCTTCTTGATACGCACACGGCTGTAGCATATAAAACACTGGAAACATACAAAAATGAAACAAATGATGACACAGTTAGCGTTGTTTTGTCCACTGCAAGTCCGTACAAGTTTTCTAGAAGCGTGTACGAGTCCCTTTACGGAAATACAGACAGCGATGAATTCCAAATAATGCAGGAGCTTTCTGAAAAAACAGGAGTAAAAATACCTGAAAATCTCAAGGGCTTAAAAGACAAAAAGGTACTTCACAAGGAAGTGTGCAAGAAAGATGAAATGGAAGACTACGTGAGGAAAATTGCAAAATAGGAGATAAAGATGGTAAAAGTTACTGTACCTGCAACAACAGCAAACATAGGACCAGGCTTTGACACTTTGGGGCTTGCTCTTAATATGTACAATGTTTACAATTTTGAAGAAACTGAACAAGGGCTTGTCATAGAAGGCTGCCCTGATGAATATAAAAATGAAGAAAATCTGGTATACAAATCATTTGTCATTGCTGCAGAGGAAATGGGAAAAAAAGTCAAGGGGCTTAAAATTTCCATGAACACTGAGATTCCGGTTTCAAGAGGACTTGGAAGCAGCTCTGCCTGCATAGTGGGAGGAGTATACGGAGCAAACGAGCTTCTTCATGGAGGCTTGTCAAAGGACGAGCTCTTTAAAATTGCAGTAAAAATAGAAGGACATCCCGACAACATAGCTCCGGCTGTTTATGGCGGACTGACGGCATCAATAGTTGAAGATGATAAAACCTACTGCATGAAGTACAGCTTAAACGAGAAAATTAACTTCTGCGCCCTCATACCTGACTTTGAAACGTCAACTTGCGAAGCAAGAAAGCTTCTTCCTCAGGATGTTTCATTTAAGGATGCAGTTTTCAATATTTCAAGAGTAGCAGTGCTGTTAAAGGCACTGGAGGAAGGAAATTTTGAAGTAATCAATGTTGCCCTTAAGGACAAACTTCACCAAAGATATAGAAGGACTCTTATTCACGAGTGCGATGAAGTCAAAAAAATCTGTCTGGAAAACCAGTCAGATGCATTCTTTATAAGTGGTTCAGGGCCAACATTAATGAACATAATTCAAAATCCTGAATTTACAAACAGAATAAAAGGAAGTATAATGAATCTAAAACATAATTGGGCTGTGAGATTTCTTCAGGCAGACAAAAATGGAGCAACTGTAGAACACATATGATTGAATAAAATTATTTATTAAAATATAAGAGGTGGATTTATGTTAAAAAAGTATTTAATTGTAAGCAAGAAAATATTGCCGGATGTATACGAGAAGGTTATTGAAGCGCGCAACTTGATTAACAACGGCAATGTAAAGGGAATCAGCGAAGCAGTAAAAAAAGTTGGAATCAGCAGAAGCACTTATTATAAGTACAAGGATTATGTTTTTTCTCCTTCTGAAAATTCAATCGGAAGAAAAGCTGTTATTTCCATGATGTTAAGACATGAGAAGGGTGTTCTTTCAAATGTGCTGAATCACATGTCATCAGAAAATGCAAACATACTCACAATAAACCAAAGCATTCCTATTAACGGCAAAGCATCGGTGAATGTGTCACTGGACATTTCTGATATAAGCAAGTCAATTGATGATATCATAACAGAAATGAAATCAATAAAGGGTGTAAGTTCTGTAAAACTGTTGTCTATCGAGTAGGAGAAAATTATGTTTGGATTGGTTTTAGAAGGCGGAGGCGCAAAAGGTTCCTACCATGTAGGAGCATACAAGGCTCTTATGGAGCTTGGCGTGGAAATAGGTGGAATTGCAGGAACTTCAATAGGAGCCATAAACGGAGCTTTGATGGTTCAGGGGGATTACGAGCTCTTAGAAAGAGTGTGGTACAATGTAAATTCCCATGAACTGTTTGATATTGACGAGAAAGCAATAGAGAATATTAAAAATTTCAATCTGCAGGAAATTAATTTTTCCTATCTAATCCACCAGTCAAAGGAAATTTTAAACAATCGTGGACTTGATACAACAAAAATGAGGGCGCTCTTTGACACATATGTTGATGAGGATAAAATCAGAAAGTCAAACATAGATTTTGGAATTGTAACAGTCAACATGACAGACAAAAAGCCTCTTGAACTTTATAAAGAAGATATACCTGAAGGCAAGCTTGTGGATTTCCTCCTGGCAAGTGCCAATCTTCCTGCTTTCAGGATAGAAGAAATGGATGGCAAGAAATATCTGGACGGAGGATTTTATGACAATCTTCCCATAGGTCTACTTGCAAAAAAAGGGTTCAAAAACATAATTGCCGTAAGGACCATGGCAATAGGAATTGTAAAAAAAGTAAATGCAAAGGACCTGAACATCATTTACATACAGCCGGCTGAAGGCCTTGGTGGAATGCTTGGTTCCCTTGACTTCAACAGGGAAAAGGCAGAAGAACTCATTAAGCTTGGTTATTATGATACCATGAAGGTTTTTAAGCGTCTTAAAGGATACAGGTATTACTGTACTCCATTTGAGGGCGATTTCATCCGCGTCCTGGTAGATTTCCTTTTAAATCATAAAGAAAAAATTGAAAACATAGGAAGAATGCTGGGCTTTGAGGACGTTTATGATGAACGTATGCTTTTTGAAAAAATTCTTCCAAGGATTGAAACTATCCTTGATATGAAAGGAAAGAACGATTATCAGGATATACTGCTTCGCCTCACGGAAAGAATAGCTGAAAAATATGACGTGGAAAGATATAAAATTTATTCGGCGAAGGAATTTATGGAGCTTACTGCAAAGAAGTTTATAGAAAAACCGCTTCCGTTCACCAGAAATGTTCCTGCATTTGTAAAGCGAAACAAAATATTGTCGCTGGCAGTGAAAGAAGACATAATATCTGAAATATTCGCAGAAATCTTTCTGTAAATTAAGAATTAAGAGTTAAGAACGAAGAATTAAATGAAAAATCAGGGCGCAAGCCCTGATTTAGTTTTTGATAATCGATTTATTTTGACATTTTGCAGTGACTTAGGAATCGCGGACTGTAGGGGAGGACCTCGTGTCCTCCCGCAGATAACAAAATCATTGGATTAATAACAGCGGGCTGGCACAAGACCAGCCCCTACAAATTCTATTAATTATTAAAGTAGTCTGTTATGCCTGCGGCTATTTTATCAACAACTATATTTTGGAAACTTGAGTTGTGAATGTTCATTTCTTCTTTTGGATTTGACATGAACCCGATTTCTATCAAAGCTGCAGGAGTTCTTGTTTCTCTCAGGACCTCGTAGTTTCTGTCAAGTATTCCATCCCTGTAAACACCGTTGACTGTCACGGCATTTAAATAAATAGCTTCGGCAAGATCGTAGCCGTATTTTGAATCCTTGAAATTTATTGTATTGTAGTAAGTTGACAAACCAAAATAATCACTGTTGTTAAGGGAGTTGTGGTGTATGGAAAGAAGTATATCGCATCCAAGTTTGTCTGCCATTCGTCCTCTTTCGGAATTTTTTATGTATGTGTCACCTTCCCTGGTGAGATAAACCGTTGCTCCCAGATTTTCTAGTTTTTCTTTAAGTATCAGTGCAACATCCATGTTTACGTATTTTTCAAATTTACCGGTAAAGCTTATACTTCCCGGGTCTTTGCCGCCATGTCCCGGATCAAGAAGTATTTTTTTGCCTGACAACGGGAGAACTTCCTTTAAGTATGAATTGTTGCACCATCCTATGTTTCCGTTTTTATCAACAACTTTGTCCCATCCGTCTTCTGTATCCACAACTGTTACGGTCGTGCCTTTTTTTAATGAAAGAACTTTTTTGTCTTTTGCAGAAGGGCCTGTCCTGATGTTAAGGTCATCTGTGGTTTTCTTGTATGCTTCTTTTCCTTCGGAATAATAGTTCATGTTGTATGAGGTGAGCCATGCTGCAACGTATCCAGACTTTCCGTCAGGAAGTTCTATTTTAAGCCATCCGCTTTTTTCACCTGCCACTTCATAACTGTCATATCTGTTTCCCTGTGCCACAACATTTCCGTTTACGTTGTCCGTATCTCTTATGTTGATGTTGTCATAAAGCAGGTATACTTGTTCTGATTCATCGTATTCAATGTCCGTAAGCCAGCTTGCTATGTAATATTCCTTGCCCTTGTATTCGATTATGTGCCAGCTGTGGTATGTGTCTATGTATTTCAATTTGCTTCCAGGAGAAAGCTGTCCTACCTGTCTTGAGGTTGTGGTAGGGGCTGTCCTTATGTTGATCTGGTGTTCAGTGTTGTTTTTAACATATTTATCAGCCGGAACAGTAATAAAATATTTTTCAATCCACCCTGTCTTGCCGTCCTGAGTTTTTACATTGTACCAGTCTGATTTTTCCTTAACTATGGAAACCCTGCTGTTCAGCTTCAATGTATCTGCAACGTTTGATGAGTAATTTGCGCTTTTGTACAGGGCAATGTTTGAGATGTTTGTGTAACCTATTTGGGCACCTATTGCCTCAGGCATTGACAATGCAAGAATAATGGATGCCAGCATTAATATTTTTTTCATTTTCTTCCCCCTTTTTGAATGAATTTAAATACTATGTCAAGGTATGAAAATTATAACATTTATCGACAAAAATAACCATTACAGTTTAATTACATTAAAAAATTGTTGGTGAAAAAATAACTTGATAGTCATGGAACTGTATTATATAATGATTTTAAAGTCACGAGGGGAGAGATTTCTTATGAAACTTTATAATACATTATCAAGATCTATTGAAGATTTTAAGCCTATAGATGAAAATTTGGTTAAGATGTACACATGCGGACCAACTGTATATAATTATGCTCATTTGGGCAATTTAAGGATGTACATACATGAGGACGTTCTTGAAAAAACTTTGAGATACATTGGTTACCCTGTAAAAAGAGTAATGAACATAACAGACGTGGGACACCTGGAATCCGATGCCGATGACGGCGAAGATAAAATGCTCAAGGGAGCAAAAAGAGAAAACAAGACTGTTTGGGAAATTGCTCAGCATTACACAGATGCATTTTTCACTGACATAGAAAAGCTCAACATTAAGAAAGCCGATGTTGTGGCCAAAGCCACAGATTATATAGATAAGTACATTGAATTCATAAAAGGTCTGGAGAAAAAAGGATTCACATACATGGCAAACGGAAATGTGTATTTTGACATAACAAAAGTAGAAAATTACACAAAACTTTCCGGCATGGACCTAGACCAGTTAAGAACTGCTTCAAGAGAAGATGTGGACGTTGATGTTCACAAGAAAAACCCTCAGGATTTTGTGCTGTGGTTTACAAAATCAAAATTTGAAAACCAGGCAATGAAATGGGATTCCCCATGGGGCGTTGGTTACCCGGGCTGGCACATTGAATGTTCAGTAATAAGCCTCGTTAACCTGGGAGAACAAATGGATATTCACTGCGGCGGAGTGGACCACATACCTGTTCACCACACAAATGAAATAGCTCAGACTGAAAGCTACACCGGAAAAGAATGGGTCAAGTACTGGTGGCATGGTGAATTTTTAATAGATAACGACGGAAAGATGAGCAAATCAAGCGGAGAGTTTTTAACTCTGTCCCTTATTGAGAAAAAAGGCTTCAATCCTTTGTCATACAGATATTTTGTTCTTAACTCCCATTACAGAAAACAGCTTGCATTTTCTTTTGATTCACTTGCTTCAGCTGAAAATGCATACACAAAATTAAAAAGCAGAGTTAAGGCAATTCTAGAAAATGCTGACAACAAAGAAGCAAATGAACAGGCAGCTGAAAGATACAAGGAAGAATTCAAAAAATGCCTTGAAGACGATTTGAATACTGCAAATGCCATCACTGTATTGTTTGACATGCTCAAGACCGATGACTTAAACAACAGCCAGAAATTAGATATTGTTGCTGACTTTGAAAAAGTTCTGTCTCTTGATCTGTTGAAGGAAGAAGAAATTGAAATACACGACGAACTTGCGGAATACATTGAACAAATGATTCAAAAAAGACAGGATGCCAAGAAAAATAAAGATTACCAACTAGCAGATTCCATCAGAGCTGAACTTCTGGAAAAGGGAATAGTGCTGGAAGATACAAGACAAGGTGTAAATTGGAAGAAAATAAATTAAATAGAGAATTTGAACTTCTTGCAGCAGCAAGCAATAAACCATCAAAAGATACATTAATGTATTCACCTGCACAACTAGCTTATGCAGGTGATGCTGTTTATGAGATGCTGGTGAGAAGCTATATCTTAAAAAACAACGACATAAACGTAAACAAAATGCACCGCCTCACCGTGAAATTTGTAAAGGCAAAGGCTCAGGCTTATATTGTAAAAAAACTTGAGGTTGAACTTACAGATGAGGAAAAAACAATTGTAAAAAGAGGACGAAATGCCAAAGTAACATCATCCCCCAAAAATGCAGAGCTTATGGATTACAGATATGCCACAGGTTTTGAAGCCTTGGTGGGATACTTGTATTTAAATGATGAACTGGACAGATTGATGGAGCTTTTTGATAAGATTATTGAAATAATTGAAAAGGATGAAGAACATGAGAATAATTGAGGGTAAAAACCCGGTAATGGAAGCGCTTAGAAGTGACGCCCAGATAGATACAATATTAATAAGCAGGGAAGCTGCCCAGGGCTCCATGAATAAAATACTTGAACTTGCAAAGGCAAAAAACATACTTGTCAAAAATGTGGATAAGGCACTTTTGGACAGATTGAGCGAAAACAAAAGACACCAGGGAATCATAGCAGAGGCCATGGAATATGAATACAAGGAAATTGATGATATACTTGATTTTGCAAAACAGAAGGGAGAAAAACCTTTTGTGATAATTCTTGATGAAATAACAGACGTTCACAACCTTGGAGCAATAATACGTACAGCAGAATGCCTGGGAGCACACGGAGTTATCATACCAAAAAGAAGGGCTGCACAGGTAAACGGAGTTGTTGCAAAATCTTCGGCAGGAGCTGTTGAGTTTCTTCCTGTTGCAAGGGTAACAAACATCGTCAGTGCAATTGAAGAACTTCAAAAAAAGGGACTGTGGATTTACGGCGCCGATATGGCAGGAAATAATGTAGGTGATGAAAAATTCGATGTTCCGGTTGGACTTGTCATAGGAAATGAAGGAACAGGAATAGGCAGGCTTGTAAAAGAAAAATGCGACACTCTTGTAAAAATTCCTATGAAGGGAAAAATCAATTCATTGAATGCGTCCTGCGCTGCTTCCATAATTATTTATGAAGTAATGAAGCAAAGGAACATTTAAAATGCCAAGGACAAAAAAAGAATACCTGTTTATAGACGGATATAACATAATAAATCAATGGCAATATTACAGGGATGTAAAAAACATTGCAAACAGCAGAAACAAACTTATTGAGCTTTTAATAGAATATCAGGCATACACAGGACTGAAGGTTATTGTGGTTTTTGATGCGCATCTTGTTAAGGGAAGTCTTGAAAAAATGGAGAAGTTTGCAGGCGTTGAAGTTGTTTATACAAAGGAACACGAAACAGCAGACAGCTACATTGAAAAGCAGCTTGACAAGATTGGAAGATATGAAAGAGTTCAGGTTGCAACATCTGACAGCGCAATTCAGCAGATAGTCATTTCCAGAGGAGGAACAAGAATTTCTGCTCAGGAAATGATTTTGGAGCTTGAAAACACAAAAAAGGATATAAGAACAAAAACCGAGAAGCCTCGACAAAAAGGGACAAATATTGACCTCGTTTTAGACTCTGATACTTTGGAAAAATTGGAAAAGCTCAGAAGAAGCATGTAAGGTGTTGACATTAAATGTAATTGTAGATATAATTTCCATATATTTGAAAGAATTTTGCGGAGGACAATATGATACCGGTTGTTTTATTTGACAATTATATTTGTAATTTAGATGACTATGATGATTATTCAGATGAAGAGCTGGTAGCAATGGAACATGACGGAGATAAATACGCAGAAGAATGTTTGTATAGAAGGTACACATATGTAGTCAGGAGAATAACAAGTTCTTTTTTTATCATAGGCGGAGGGAAGGATGATTTGTTCCAGGAAGCCATGATTGGTCTCATAAAGGCAGTTAACACTTATGACAGAAAATTCGGAGCAAAATTCAAGACATATGCTGAAGTGTGTGTAAGAAGGCAGGTTATTTCTGCAATCAGAAAGACCAATACACACCAGTCCATGTTCAAGAGTATTCCTCTGCATGATTGTATTGAAACGGAAAACGATTCGATATCATTTGACTATTATTTGAGTTCAGAAATGCTCAATCCTGAGATTGTGTATATTAATGAAGAAGAAAAAAATTTATATTATGAACTGGCAAGGAAACTCTTGAGTAAGTTTGAAATAGAAGTGCTTACAGAATACGAAGAAGGCAAAAGCTACGAAGAAATATCACATGCTCTTAACAAGAGCATTAAATCCATAGATAATGCGCTGCAAAGGGTGAAAAGAAAAATCTGCAGCAACAAGGAATAACTTTATATGATTAATTGAAGGGCTGTAAGCCCTTTTTATAATTTCCAAACTAAAGAAGAGCTAATAATCCAATTTTTGCATACTTAATAGAAAACATATTTGCCATGTTTTGATGAAACAGATAAAATTGTATGCTATTCTGCGATTTTTACTATTGATTTATTTTTGCTTTGTTGGTATAATAAATTTTGCTAACAAAGAAGTGACATAATGCCTATGTAGCTCAGGCGGTAGAGCACTACATTGGTAATGTAGAGGTCGGCAGTTCGAGTCTGCTCGTAGGCTCCAAATCTTTTTAAAAAAATAAATAACTCGGGAGGAACTAAATGGCAAAGCAAAAATTTGAAAGAACAAAACCCCATGTTAACATTGGTACAATAGGCCACGTTGACCATGGTAAGACTACTTTAACAGCAGCAATTACAAAGACATTGCATGACAGATATGGTACTGGAGAAGCTGTAG
>NZ_JAJUJR010000303.1 GCF_029265225.1 Sedimentibacter sp. | reverse complement strand
CTTGTAACAGGAAGACAAATCCCTCTTTACTACGGATCAAGCTTTTCTTACATTTCTGCAATAGCTTCAATCATGAGTGCTGAAGCATTTGCAACATATTCTTTAAATGATAAAATTTCAATTGCACAATTTGGTATTATAATGTCAGGTCTTGTTTCCATAATTGCTGGATTCATTATTCAGCGTTCAGGAAAAGACAAAATTGACAGAGTTCTTCCTCCCTCAGTAACAGGAAGTATTGCAATTATAATAGGACTTTCATTGGCTGCCAATGCTATGACAAATGCAGCTGCTTATCCTGCGGCCGTGGCTGAAAGCCAGGCAGTTCTTGCAGGAAGCATGGCATGGGTTATTGCAATTGTGACTTTGATATCAACAATTCTATATTCAGTGTACTTAAAAGGAAGTTTAAGCCAGCTTCCAATATTGTTCGGTCTTATGACAGGATATGCAGCAGCAGCAATTATCGGACTTGCAACAGGAATTCCTTTCATAACATTTGACACTGTTCAATCAGCAAGCATATTAAATCTTCCGATTTTCACATTCCCTAAACCATCAGTAACAGCAGTTGTTGCCATAATGCCTATAGCAATTGCAACAATTCCGGAATCAACAGCTCACGTGTATCAGCTTGATATTTACGTAAATGACCTTGCAAGGAAAAAGGGAATAACAAAAAAATATGACATAGAAAACAAGCTGGGATTAAACCTTATCGGTGACGGTTTAGGAGACATTATATCAGGATTGGTCGGAGGACCTGCAGGAACAAATTACGGCGAAAACATAAGCGCCATGGCAATTTCAAAGAACTTCTCAGTATATGTTCTTATGTTAGCAGCAGTTCTTACAATGATAATTTCTTGCTTCACGCCGCTTATTAACATAATTTATTCAATACCTACAGCGGTAATCGGAGGCTTGTCAATTTACCTCTTCGGTGTAATAGCTGCACAGGGTATTACTATAATGATGGATAGAAAAGTGGATATGTTCAGTTCCAAAAATCTTGCTGTAATAGCAGTTATATTGATTGTTGGTCTTGGCGGAAGCTTTGGATTTAAAGGCGGAATGATTCCGATGTTTGGAATTCAGATCCCTGCAATTGCAACTGCAGCCGTTGTAGGTATAGCACTTAATCTTATGTTGTCTATAGGAAATAAATAGGAAATAAACATTAAAATAAAAACCTGCATATGCAGGTTTTTTGGTCCGGCAAATTAAAAGCCGGATTTTTTTTATTTAATCATAATTTTTATATTCTCATAATAATTTTATACAAAACCGTAAATGCCCTGCGCTTAAATTCTACTAGACAAATTGAATGATTTATACTATAATGTTAGCATGATTACGTTTTCCATGCTTTGTCTGAATAAGTATGATTAACGTAAAGTAACACTAAAAATTTTCTGGTGGAGGTGAACATCAGCTTCAACTTTTAAATTTTATCAAGCATTAGAACAAAAGCGTAATGGGAAGAAATCATTTATAATATTTTAAAAAGGAAGGGATGTGTAATAATGAATAATACAAGTAATAGAGGTCAGTGGGCAAGTAACTTAGGCTTCCTGATGGCAGCTGTAGGTTCTGCTGTAGGACTGGGCAACATCTGGGGATTCCCGTACAAGATGGGAGCAAATGGAGGCTTCGCATTTCTTATTGTATACCTTGCATTGGTAATATTTGTTGGATTTGCAACTATGCTGGGTGAACTGGCGCTAGGTAGAAAGACAGGTCTTGGTGTTATTGGTACGTACAGAATGTTAAGCAAAAAATTTGCATGGGTAGGCTGGCTGGGCTTTCTTTCCGGATTCTTCATTCTAGCTTTTTACAGCGTTCTCGGCGGCTACACACTTCGTTATGCACTTGGATTTTTAATGGAAATATTCAGTGCAGGCGCTGGCTTTGGAGGCATGGGAAGCGGAGAATTTTTCGGTTCCTTTATCATCAATGGCGGACAGAACATATTGTTTCATGGAATATTTATGGCTCTGACAATCTTCATAGTTATGGGTGGAGTTTCAAGCGGAATTGAAAAGTTTACTAAAGTTGCAATGCCTGCACTGCTGGTTATGCTGCTTATCGTAATCATAAGAAGTGTTACTCTGGAAGGTGCTTCTACAGGTTTGGCATTCATGTTTGCTCCTAACTTTTCTGCTTTCTCAGAAATCGGTTTCATGAAAGTGCTTAAGACAGCAGCAGGACAGATGTTCTTCTCATTGTCACTTGGTATGGGCTGTATGATTACTTACGGATCATATCTTAGTAAGAATGAAGATTTGGAGAAAAATGCCATGATTATACCTATTGCTGATACAATTTTTGCTTTGTTGGCAGGTGTTGCTGTAATGCCAGCAGTTGGAGCTTTCATGTATCAGGGAGTTGAAGGCATTTCTTTTGGAGCAGGCCCTGGACTATTGTTTGTAACTCTACATCAGGTATTCAGCGTTGGAATGGGTGGCTTCATTGGTAATTTGTTCGGCTTCATGTTCTATTTCCTTGTATTTATTGCTGCTATCACTTCATCTATTTCACTGCTTGAAGTATGCACAGCTTACTTTATTGACAGAAAAGTTCAAAAAGGTGAAGAACCTAATCGTAAGAAACTTTCTACTATAGTTGGTATAATAATTTTCGTTATAGGTATTCCTGTATGCCTGGATGGACTTGGTTCAGGTGTAGCCGGCGGAGCTACTATTGATATTCCTGCAGTAATGTTTGGAATGGATGAAGTTCGTGTGGCTTTTGACTGCTGGCTTGACTTCTACGACATGATTTCTGAAGGTGTTTTCATGCCGCTTGGAGCAATCTTGATGTCCGTAATGATTGGCTGGGTTCTCAAGACCAATGTTATCAAAGAGGAAGTTGAAAATAGCGGAATCATGATGAAAGCTTACGCATTCTGGGACATTTGCTTCAAATATTTAGTTCCAATAGGAATTTTCTTTGTATTGATTGGACAGATTGACGATTTCTTCGGAATGGGAATTTTCTAGGAAAATCAATGCTTATATAGAAAAGAGCGGTAACCGCTCTTTTTTTGTTTTAAAAGCATACTTCTTTGCTGGCTTTCAATTACTCCATTGGTGGTTCTCTGTGAAAATTGTTTGGAGCAACTTTTTCATTCTTTATTAAGTAAATGTGGAAGAAGTATTCTGCCACTGCAATTATAGCTGCAAAAATTATCAGTCCCGTTGCGCTTGCATTGAAGTTGTATGAAAAAATGTCAACTACATATGCTGTTGCAGCACCTAACACGCCATCGCCAATTGAAGCTGTGACGTTGCCCATAGACGGTAATATAACCAGATCTCCGAGAAGATAGTTTAGCACAGTTCCTGTCACCGCACCCACTGCAATCATTCCAAAGGAATTTAAATCTACCAGACTGAAAGCTGCCCAGG
>NZ_JAJUJR010000144.1 GCF_029265225.1 Sedimentibacter sp. | reverse complement strand
ATTCAATTTGATCAGGGTTTCCTTTAGGAACAATACCGCCTGAAGTAACCAAAGCTATTTTTGCTTTTGTAATGTCTTTTACAGCCGGGTTAGGAGCTACTCTGTCAAAGTCTGGCATTGGGAATTCTGTTTCAAATTCTTTGTCTGCTAATTTGCTTAACAGCATCTTAACTGCTCTTTTTGATCCTCTTTCAGTATCAAAGAAGTTCTTTCTGATTCCGTTAGGCATGTAGCCTTCTTCAGAAGAAGCTCCTATTTTTTCACCTTTTGCAAGTTTTAACGCAAGAGGAGCCATTTTCTTCACTGCATCTCTCATGCCTGCTGCTGAATTCTTTGTGGAAACAACATACAGACTTGTTTTAAACATATCAGCTCCAGGATTTTCTTTGTACATACCTGTAAGAACAGGAATGTTCAATTGATCCTTAACTGCTTTTGCAATAGTTCCGCATGCAACGCCATATCTTCCTGCATTAAATGCCGGACCTGCTATGAATAAATCTGGTTGCAATTCTTTAACCATGTTTATGATGATTTTTTGTGCTTCTTCCATGTTCTCGTTGAAATAAGAGTCTCCACACACAATTGTAGCCACAATTTGTGCTTCATCTCCGAATGCCTGCTGGAAAGCTAATCCAGGTCCTACATTGCCTTCTCTTACTTCAGCTGGAATGTGAGCCATTTCTTCTCCGCCCACATTGGCAAAGAATTGATTTATATAATGAACAACTTTTAGCATAATTATCTCCTCCTTCCTATCTTGCACTCAATTTGTTGAAGCCCATTTCATTAGTAGCTCCTGTAATAACCTGCAGCTCAGCTGTTATGCTTCCGTCTGCATGGAGACTGCCGTCAAAACCACCGGCAATTACATCAGCAACTTCAACGTGGCCAATAATTTTGTTCATAGGTGGAAGTTCAATTACTTCATTGGCATTTCCGCCTGTTACAACTGCATTTGCTCTTACGTCAGCATCTGCAAGAGATTGTGATGTACCATCTCTTCCTGCATATTCATCTGTAATAAGAACTGTCTTAATACCTTTGTTTTCTATTTTCTTGCAGTTCATTATAAGGTCAGTGTCAGGATTTCCGAAACCTTCTTCTGATACTATAACGCCATCTACTCCAAGATATTCAGCAAGCTTAGCACTCCAGTTTGATGATCTTTCTTTGTCTGCAAGGTACACATTTTCATTTGTTATGATAACGCCAACAAAATTCAATGTTTTTCCATGTTCAGCAAATAAGTCATGAACTACAGGATTGTTCAAGTGGTGATAAGTAGTGTTTTTATCGCATGCAGAAACGCAGTTACCGCTTACAATAGCGCCATCCATCATTTCTGTAGGATAAATCAATGTTGATATTGTCTGTTTAGCATCAACGCCATATACATATGTGTCATGCATCAAGCCCTGGCTTTGGAGCATGCATACATAAGCAACTCTCGGCAATTCAGGATACATTTTGATTCCTTCAACAAGAGTAGGAGTTTCAAATGTTTCAACCTGATCAGGAGTCAAGTTTTTAGCAAGCTCTCCAAGATATAAAGCTATCTTGTATCCTGCAAATCTTAATGCTTTTTCATGTTCATGCTGTTTAAGGGAATCAATTGGTTCGCAAACAAGGACTAAATTGTTCAGCTGTGAAAATGGTGTGTATTCAGCGCCAGGACCTGTCATATCTATTATACCTTCCTGGAAACCAACTATCTTACCTGTTGTTACAACTGCTGCACCCTTTAATACGTTTGTTTTGCCTGAACCTACAGTTTCGACCTTGCTTACCATTCCTGGGAATATTCCTCCAGGTCCTTCAACTTTTACCCTTGGTTCAATAACGTCTTTAACAGGCATTATACGAACACTTTCCCCTGGTTTTGCAAGCTCAACATCAGCTGACTTAAAATTCTGATCTTCTAGAATTAACGCTTTAACTTCTTCTTTGTTAACATACAATGTGCCGTTTTCTACTTTGGATTTTTCAGCAAACTGAATATCCTTAATAAAAATGTAGCCTAATTCTAACTTCAAAACGTTCACCTCCATAAATTTTTGCTCGTGTTTATATATTTAACGCGCTTTCAAGCACTGTTAAATCAATTAATTTAAAATCTTCTGTTATTTTGTCTGTCATCATGCCAAATTTGTGTTTGCTGAAATTTTCATAGGTCATTATTGAATTTTCTATTATGTACAGCGAATTTAAATTTAAGCTTCCCTTTTCGTCAGAAATTAAAACAGATTTGAATGGTGTTTCATTTGGTTTAACGCTGCTGGACAAAGGATGAGTGAGAAGTTCATGCCCCTCGTGAATCTTATCCCTGGTTTTAACCAGGACATCCTTGAAACCGCCCTGAATAAAGATTATGTTTGTCATGTCCTTATACTTGTTATAAACCTTATCATTGTTTGTAATAATCATTATTCCCACCTGCTATTTACTTATACTTTTTATTATCACCAAATTATCGTATGTATTTTGCGTACTTTTAATAAAAATAAACGTTATTTCAAAGATTATTTTAATATTTTTAAAAATAAAAAAGCAGAAAGCATATAAAAAATTATTCTGCCTTCTGCTCTGTTTTATAACCTGAGAGTTTCCCCATACGAGTTGCCCCTTCGGTGCCTGCGCTTTTCAGAGTTTTGTCAGCTTACGGTCCTTCTGCCTGAGATCATCATCAATAATATGGCTAATATTAATTTACTTACTCCTTCGGCGCTGTTAATAACATAACAGTCTCTCCCGCAAACGTCATTCAATTATTCACTTAATGTAATTATATATAATAATATATAATAAATCAAGTAATATTTATTATTTTTTTTCATCCTTGCCAGAAATTACCTCAGCTATTGATTCTGCTATATTTGAAGAATGATCTCCAATTCTTTCAAGGTTTCCGATGATATCCAGAAATATTATTCCTGCACTCGGTTCACAAATGTAGTTGTTTAATCTCTCAATGTGATTTTTCCTTAGAATTTTATACGCTTTATCGATTCTTGAGTCTATTTCCGAAACTTTGTCACAATCATCACAATTTATTGTTTTTAATGCCAGAAGCGCTGCCTTGAAAACTGCCATGGTGTCTTCAAACATGGCTTTAATTTCTTCTATTGCCTGTTCAGAAAAATTAACCTTGTTTTCAATTTTATATAGAACAAATTCTCCTACATTGTCAGCATGATCTCCCACTCTTTCAATGTCATTGATGCTGGTCATGAGTACAACCAATTTATCCTTTTCAGAATCTGTCATAGATTCCTTATCAAGTTTTACAAGATATTCAAGGGCTTCCTTGGTTACTTCATTAACTTTCTTTTCCAGATCAAAAACCTTGTATACAAGTTCCTCATCATTATTAAAGAAAGCTGTAACAGCAGTTTCAAACTGTTCATAAGCTAAGTTTCCAAGATGAAGCACTTCTTTTGCAGCCTGAACCAATGCTATGGAAGGAGTAACGAGAAGTCTTTCATCAATGTATTTTGTTGCACGTCCTGTTTCTTCTCCGTCTGTTTTAACAAGAAGTTCTGAAGCCTTAACAAGAAGACTTGAAAAAGGAAACATGATTATTACGTTGATAACGTTGAAGAATATGTGCCCTGCTGCTATCTGCTGAGGAACATTTGTTGGAACAATTTTAAGTACCATCCATTCAACCGGCATCCTCAGGAATATCATGAACAAGATTGTTCCTGTAACGTTGAACAACAAATGTATCACAGCTGCTCTCTTAGCTGTCTTATTGGCTCCTATGCTTGCAAGAAGAGCTGTGACGCATGTTCCTATGTTCTGTCCGAAAACAATAGGATATGCCGCGTCAAATGATATTACTCCTGTAGCTGCAACTGCAATCAATATACCTGTTGTTGCACTGCTTGACTGAAGTATTGATGTCATTACAAAACCTACAAGAATTACTAAGAAAGTATTGCTGAATTTTGTCATAAGTCCAATAAATTCTGGATTTTCTTCCAACGGACCCATGGCGTCCTTCATAATATCCATTCCTATAAACAATATACCAAAACCAATTATAACTTCAGCAATGCTTTTTACTTTTTTCTTTTTAGCTACAAGATAAACAAAGACTCCAATACCTACCATAAAAGTAGCTACTTTTGTTATATTCAATGAAACCAAAAATGCCGTAACAGTTGTTCCAATGTTGGCTCCCATAATGATGCCCACAGCCTGATGTAAATTCATGAGCCCTGCATTTACAAAACCTACAACCATTACTGTTGTGGCACTGCTGCTTTGTATTACTCCTGTAACAAGTGTTCCAACTAAAACTCCCATCAGCTTGTTTTTAGTGAGAGCTGCCAGTATGTCCTTCATTTTGCTTCCTGCTGCTTTTTGAAGTCCGTCACCCATGTAGCTCATTCCAAACAAAAACAGACCAAGTCCGCCGATTAAACTAATTGCTATATCCATATTTCCTCCTAAACCAAGTTATTGAAGCCTAATTGTCTCAAAGCTTCATACATCACTATATTTACTGAATTTGCAAGATTTAAGCTTCTTGCTTTAACATTGTCAATCATGGGTATTTTGATTCTGCTGTTTTTATATTCCTGGTGGATGCGGTCAGGAAGCCCCGCTGTTTCTTTTCCAAACATTATGAAGCAATCGTCTGTATAAGTTACATCAGTGTAAAATCTGCTTTCCTTGGTTGTTGCAATGAATACATCTCTGCCATTTACTCTGGCTAAGAATTCTTCGAAATTCTCATAATAAGTTATGTTGACCAGCTCCCAATAATCAAGGCCTGCTCTTTTAAGATACTTGTCCGTTAAGGAAAATCCAAGAGGCTTGATTAAATGCAAGTTTGAGCCTGTAGCTGCGCATGTTCTGGCTATATTGCCCGTGTTCTGCGGAATTTCAGGTTCAAATAATACTATGTTTAATGACATTTTTCTCTCCTAAATTGAAGTATAATGTTGAACGCTCAGTAATTATATCACTGTTTGACGATATAATAAAGAAAATATTTTTTTCCATATATTACAAATTGTTTATACTCTTCATATACACATTCTTATAATAGTCGCAAACATGGCGTACACTGCATTCCTCACACTTAGGGCTCTTCGCAGTGCACGTAGCACGTCCGTGAGTTATGAGCAGATGATGAATAAGGTGCCACTTGTATTTTGGAAACTTCTTCATCATGTCGTCAGAAACCTTGTCGGCAGTGGTACTTTTAGAAAGACCAAGACGCCTTGAAATTCTGAAAACATGGGTATCCACCGGAAATGCAGGAATATTAAAGGCTTCAACCAGAACAACAGATGCGGTTTTTCTTCCCACTCCAGGAAGTGTCATCAACTCCTCCATATTTCTGGGAACTTCTCCATTATACTTGTTCTTAAGTTCCCTGCACATGAGATAAATGTTTTTTGCCTTGTTTTTATACAGTCCGATTTTTTTTATCTTTTCTTCAAGCTCATCCTGGGATAATTCAAGAAAACTTTCCAGACCAGGATATTGCATGTACAATTCCTCTGTTACCTTGTTTACGCTTTTGTCTGTTGCCTGAGCGCTGAGCATGGTTGAAACAAGAAGCTGAAATGGAGTTGAATAATCAAGGCCGCACTTTGCGTCAGGATAAGCTTCCTTTAAAAGCTCATAAATTTTATCTGCCCTAGTCATCAATAAATCTCCTTAACAAAATTAATTATTTCAACTCTTTCATCATTATCAACAAAATCAATTACCTTTGTTATGGCTGATTCGCATATATTTTTGCTGTTAGAAACTGTTGCAATTCCAATAACCGACTTATTCCATATATCATTGAAATCAACTTCAGCCACGGAAACATTGAATCTTGATTTTATCCTTTCTATTATGCTCTTAAGCACATGTCTTTTTTCCTTTAATGAATATGATTCATATATTAAAATTTCAATTTCACATGTTCCTACAGTCATGATTATCCTCCAGTAATTTTAAAATTTCTCTTTTAATCATATCATTT
>NZ_JAJUJR010000223.1 GCF_029265225.1 Sedimentibacter sp. | reverse complement strand
GGAGAATCTCTGCTCAAATATTACGGCAGTGATGTCAAGGTCCTTGCAAAGGCTCATGCAGCAGCAGGCTCCGACGCCAGAATGAGCGGCTGCACCCTGCCTGTTGTCATTAACTCAGGCAGCGGCAACCAGGGTATAACTGTTTCTATTCCTATCATCGTGTATGCTAAGCATTTGAATGTCGGAATGGAAAAACTGTACAGAGCTTTGACACTGAGCAACCTGATTGCAATTCACCAGAAAAAAGGTCTGGGAAAACTATCAGCTTACTGCGGCGCTGTAAGTGCAGCATGCGGAGCAGGAGCGGGTATAGCATACCTTCACGGTGAGTCCTTTGAAATCATAACAAGAACAATTACCAACACCATTGCCAATGTTTCAGGAATTGTATGCGACGGAGCAAAACCTTCATGTGCTGCAAAAATAGCTTCTTCCGTTGATGCTGCCATAATGGGATACCACATGGCAATTAACGGCAACACATTTGCATGCGGCGAAGGTCTTGTAAAGGAAGACATTGAAGAAACAATCGACAGCATATGTAAAATGGGCAAGGATGGAATGAAGGAAACAGACATAGAAATAATCAATCTTATGATCAGCTAGAATTCTATAAGAATCAAAGAGGCTGTTGCATTAAGTGTATTCATTCATGTCATCCTGAGCATTAGCGAAGGATCTCATCTTTGTAAAAAACATGAGATTCTTCGAGCAAGCTCTCAGAATGACAATTTAAAAATCACTAAAGCATCAGCCCCTTTTGTTAAATTAATAATTTCAGCCACTCTATTGCCAATGAAAATACAGCTGTGTATAATGAATAGAGATATAGTTATATAAAGAAATGGGCAGAGGTGGAAAATGAAAAAGAAAGACATTATTGTTGCGTTGCTGGTGGTAATAATCTGGGGAGCTAACTTTACGGTAATAAAGCTTGGCCTGGGCGGAGTGCCTTCCATGCTTCTGGTTGCCTTAAGATATTTGATAACTGCCTTTCCGGCAGTGTTTATTGTCAAGAAACCAGACACAGAATGGAAGTACATAATACTTTACGGATTGTTTGTAGGCGTGCTGCAGTTTTCATGCCTGTTTTATGCAATGGAAATAGGAATGCCTGCCGGGCTTGCTTCAATCGTGCTGCAGTTCCAGGCTTTCATATCTCCGGTCATGGCCATGGTTTTTCTGAAAGAAAAAATAAAATCAAAACAGGTTGTGGGTTCCTTGATTGCCATGGCAGGACTTTTTATAATCGCCATGGCTGCAGTATCGGGAGGAATTTCTGCTATACCTCTTCCGGCAATACTGCTGACGGCTTGTGCTCCCATCTTCTGGGCTGCCTCAAACATAATATCAAGAATTGCCTCAGAGAAAGCAGCTGCTGAAGGCAAGAAGCTTGACATGTTCAGCCTTGTAGTTTGGTCAGGACTCATTCCCCCTGTGCCCATGTTTATCTTTGCACTGATTTTAAATACTCCGCAGGAAATTGCAGCTGCAATTTCAAATCTTAACGGCATGTCCGTATTTGCAGTTCTTTACCTGGCTTTCGGAGCAACACTTTTTGGCTACGGCTTCTGGAGCAAGCTAATAGTGAAATATCCAATGGGAAAAGTTGCGCCTTTGTCGCTTATGGTTCCCATAACAGGTCTTTTGACTGCAAGGATAGTGCTTTCAGAGAAACTTTCCACTATGCAGTGGCTTGGAGCAATTGTAATCCTCACAGGACTTGTTATAACAAACTTAAGTCTCGAATCAGTAAAAGAACTGTTCACAAAAAAGCCCTCTGAAACAAACTAAGCCCGGCATCGGGCTTTTTTTATATTTTTATTTCAGCGAATCAATGAAATCTTCCACATCAGCAATTACCATTGGAGCAGTACTGCTTTTTAAAATTAAATGACCGCCTCTTTCGTAGTACTTCACCTGCTTATACTCTGATGATATGTTTTCCATAATGTATGAGGCGCTTTTTATCTTGACAGTGTCGTCGTCCCTGGCCTGGACAGCAAAAAAGGGTACATCTATTTTGTTGAGCTTTGTCTTGGTCATATTCAGAAGCTTAAGAAAATTAATCATGGACGCCATGGGCGATGCTTTCTGAGCACTAAGATACCGTCTGATGTGCTCCGACTTTTTGTACTTGACATCCTCTGCGATGTTTTGAACCACTCTTTTCAGTTCCCAATAATAAATGGGGGTATTGATTGTTACAATTGCTCTGACTTTGTACTTGCATGCAAGGTTAACAGATATGAGTCCTCCCATTGAAAAACCTATGAGGATAACATCATCTGTTTTCTGCCTGAGCCTGATCAGTTCTGTTTCCGCGGAAGCAATCCAATCATGGTATGTAGCTTTTTTCATGTGAATTCTGTTTCCGTTGTGACCCTTGAGGCGGGGACATGCCACTAGATATCCTTCCTCCTTAAGGTGATCCGCCAGTGTTTCGATTTCGTGTATTCCGCCGCCGAATCCGTGAATCACCAGACATCCTGTTTTGCTTCTTTCCATATTTACCTGCCGATTAGCACATTATTTTTTTAATTATATTATAACATATACACAATTATACGGAAATAAAAAAAACTGCTTCTCATATAGCAGTATATTGATAAAACTTGAGTTAAACAACTCGTAGGGGCGGGTCTTGTGCCCGCCCGAGGAGGGCTACTGCCCTCCCAAACCAGCGGGGACGGTTCTTCTGCCCGCTAAAATCTATTTTCGTCAACCTATGTTAATGAAGGAACTCATTTTTATTGGATTTTCGAGCAAGTCTTCTTTACTATGTCTTGCCTTCAGCAGTCTTCCGTTTTTAATGCCAAGATACTTATCATCCTGAACTGCAATCTTTCCGTTAACAATCACAAGATGTATGCCTTCATTTTGAAGCAGCGGCTGCTGATAATCTGCATGGTCGATTATTCTGTCAGCATCGAAAAGAACAATATCAGCATCCATGCCCACATTTATTTCACCCTTATTATCAAGTCCATAAAATTTCGCAGGCAGCGAAGTCATTTTACGTATGGCTTCTTCAAGAGTTATGACATGTTTTTCTCGCACATATCTTCCAAGTATGCGTGGGAATGTTCCTATTGCCCTTGGATGTGTCATTGGCATTCCCGGAACATACAGACCGTCTGTTCCGAACATGCACAGCGAATCGGCAATCAGTGTTTCAACATCATCCTCCGACATTGAAAAACCTATATAGCCGGCACCAAGAGAATTGTCTGTCAACAGCTTAATAAAAGCTTCAAATGGTGATATGGAAAGATAATCAGCATATTGTTCTATGGTCTTGCCTATGGCATCCTTAGTGTGAGTTGCATCAAATATCAGTATTCCTTCATATCCGCAGGAAGCCAGGGGGCTTTCAAAGTTCTTGTCCGGATTGAATATGGATTTTTTTAGAGAATCATGGTTTCTTTCATCCTTAAGATACGATATTATTTCTTCCTGTCCCATTTTTTGTACGTTGGGCGGAAGTGTCGAACGTATCATAGTTGAGCTGGCTGCATATGGGTAGACGTCATGCATTACCGGGATATGGGCATTATGTATCATACTGCATGTGCTTTTTATTTTCCCCCAGTTGTTTTTACCGCTGGCCTTATGATGCGATATATTTGCTCTGGCATTTGCAGATTCCGCAATTCTTATTGTTTCTGCAACACACTCTTCAAGCTGATTACCCTGGTCGCGAATGTGTGAAGTGTAGATTCCGCCATATTGACCTACTGTTTTGCACAGTGTTTCAAGTTCTTCGCTGTCAGCAAACATACCTGGAGCATACATGAGTCCGCTTGATAAGCCAAGAGCTCCTTTCTTCATTCCTTCATCAACCAGTTCAGCCATTTTTTCAAGTTGAACTGCTGTTGGTTTTTCCGGTGATAATCCCATGACAGCCATTCTGACCGTACCGTGAGGAATGAAATAAGCCATATTTATTCCCAAAGAAAGTGTGTTCATATAGTCAAGATACTTGCCGAAAGTCGTAAAAGTATTGCACTCAGGATAGACGGGTGCCCCTTGGTTCTTGAAATATGCAGTATATTCCATTACATGTTCCTGTCCTACAGGAGCCGGGCCAAGTCCGCACTGGCCGCATATTTCAGTTGTTATTCCCTGGCACAGCTTTGATGACCTGTCCGGATCCATGAATGCAAACATATCCGAATGACCATGCACATCAATAAATCCCGATGAAAGCACAAGACCCTGTGCATCTATTGTTTTTTCGGACGGATCATCCACTTCGCCTATTTTTACTATTTTATTGTCCTTTACAGCCACATCACCTTTATAAGCCGGGTTTCCGGACCCG
>NZ_JAJUJR010000348.1 GCF_029265225.1 Sedimentibacter sp. | reverse complement strand
TGATTCATTTGCAAGGGCTTTTTTCAACATGCATGGTTTGACACCTTCAGAGGCCAGATTAAACGGCAAATCATTGAAGGCATATCCAAGAATGACCTTTCAGCTGTCAATAAGAGGAGGAACAGAAATGAATTACAGAATCGTGGAAAAAGCACCGTTTAGAATTGCAGGTATCATGAAAAGAGTCAATATTGTTTTCGAAGGGCAAAACCCTGAAATTGCAGGAATGTATCAAAGTCTTAATGAAGAGCTTATCAACAGGATGAAGAGTCTGTCAAATGTTGAGCCGTTTGGAATTATAAGCGCATCAACCAACTTTTCGGAAGGAAGGATGGAAGAGAAAGGGAAGTTGGACCATTATATAGGTGTGGCAACAGACAAAAATGAAACAGACGGACTGGCGGTACTTGAAGTAGCATCTCATACCTGGGCTGTTTTTGAAGCCAAGGGCCCATTCCCTGAAACCCTTCAAAACGTTTGGGGACGCATTTACTCAGAATGGTTTCCGTCTTCAAACTATGAAATTGCAGAAGGACCTGAAATATTATGGAATGAAAGCAAGGATACTTCAAAGGTGGATTACAGAAGCGAAATATGGATTCCGGTTTCAATGAAAAAATAAGAAAAGTGCATTCAACGAATGCACTTTTTGTTATATTCCTTTTTTGTAAAGCATGTATGAATATATTGCCGGCACCATAACCAGGGAAAATATTATGATAAGGAAAATCGGCATAGAATTCACGTTTAATAATGTGGTTAGCACAAGAAGTATTCCGCCTATAGTCCATATGAAACCTGCCAGGTGATGTGTCTTGTTCCAGTTTTCCTCGCTGTTCAATGTCCAGGGAAGCTTTATGCCCATTGTGTAATTTTGTTTGCACTTTGGCAGGTAGTTGCCGCATATGATTATAATAATTCCCACAAATATTGGAACAATTATGTTGATTTTGATGTCGTATCCCATTGAAATGAGAAGAGTAACAGGAACAAGGAACAATGTCATCACCGGTATGAGCCAAAAGGAAAACTGCTTAAGAACAACTGAATAGTTGGCCTTCTTGGGATCATTGTTCAGTCCCACATGCACTATAAAGTTGATGAAAGCCATTAAAAACGGAAGTCCAAACGCTCCAAATTCTTTTGAAGCATAATTGTCTACCTCGCCTTTGAAGTTCCAGTGAACCGGTATCTGGTCCGGAAGACGGTCAAAAACCATCAGGGACATTATTATAGGAAGAATACATACAACAGTTGTTATAATAAGCATTTTGTCAAATTTAATTTTCATTTTTCATACCTCCAAACTGGGTGAACCATAACATAACCTCTTCAAATACTGAAATATTTATTTCGTAATAAATAAAATTCTTATACTTGCTTTCAAAAATCAAACCTGCTTTTTTAAGCTGTGACAGGTGATAGGATATAGTGGCTCCTGTCATGTCAAAATGCTCTGCTATCTCACCTGCCGACATTTTTCCATCCTTGAGCATCACAAGTATTTCCCTTCTGACGGGATCGGAAAGCGCCTTAAAAGTTTCTGGAAATCCCAATTTATCACCTCTCGCTATTTAGATATTTATCTAAATAGATTATAATCCTATGCATTGCCAATGTCAATATCTATTTTGAAGTTTTTCTAAATAGATTACCCCATGAAATAATGACTATGCAATTGTAAATTGTCACAGATTAATATATAATATATATTGATATATAGAATAAAATTTCTTTGAGAGATAGAGGGATATAATGTCAAAGCAGTTGAAAGCAGATTTAATGTTGCTGCTGGTAACATTAAGCTGGGGTGTTTCTTACTACCTGGTGGATTTGAGTCTTGAAGATATGGGTTCGTTCACACTGAATGCAAACAGATTTCTTATTGCATTTGCAGTAGCAGGAATTCTGGCTTTTTCAAAGCTGAAAAACGTTTCTAAAGCTACATTGAAGTACAGTGTGCTGCTGTCAGCAATTCTTGTTATTGTTTACATCGGAGCAACATTCGGCATTCAGTACACAACGCTGTCAAACACAGGATTTCTTTGCGGACTGACTGTAATATTCACACCCATATTGTCCAGCATCGTATACAGAAAAATACCGGAAAAAAAAGTCATTCTTGCAGTGTTTATGACACTCATAGGAATAGGGCTCTTGACGCTTACTGAAAGTTTTACCATAAACTATGCAAACTTAAAGGGAGATCTGCTTTCCATAATGTGCGCCTTCATGTATGCCATTGATTTATTGGTAACTGAGAAAGTTGTTGCTCACGAAGAAGTGAATCCTTTCCAGCTGGGAGTTTTTCAACTTGGATTTACTGGAATTTTCAATTTAATTTTGGCTTTCATATTTGAAGTTCCACATCTTCCAACTGAACCGCGAATTTGGGCTCCTGTTTTGTTTCTGGCTGTATTCTGCACAGGAGTGGCATTTATTGTACAGGCAGTTGCACAGCAGTATACAAACGCATCTCACGTAGGTATTATTTTTTCTCTGGAAACATTGTTTGCGGGAATTGTTGCATTTTTCGTTGCGGGAGAAGTTTTGGCTGTAAAGTCATATGTGGGAGCAGTTCTTATGATTTCAAGCATTTTTCTTATGGAAATAAATTTTGGCGAATTATTATCATCACGTAATAAAAATAAAATAAAGCAGGAATAATTATGGAGAGAGATGTTAATAACAGAAAAGTAAGCGCTTTTTATTTCAGCGCCACAGGAACAACAAAAAAAATAACGGAAAGACTTGCTTTGGAAATTTCAGCCAAAGGCGGACAG
>NZ_JAJUJR010000450.1 GCF_029265225.1 Sedimentibacter sp. | reverse complement strand
GCAGAAAAAATTGAAATCGAAGAAGCAAAGGAAGAAGGAGTAATATTCTCATTCCTGTCAGCTCCTGCTCTTGTAGAAGGCGAGAATAAAGTTACCGGACTTAAATGCGAAAAAATGGTACTTGGTGAAAAGGATGCTTCAGGCAGACAAAAACCAATGCCTACGGGAGAGTTTGTAACATTCGAAGCAGACACAATAATTGCTGCCATTGGTCAGGAAGTTGACTGCGGCAACATAAACGTTGGACAGGGCAAAAAGAAAAATATTGCCATCAATGAAGAAACATTTGAAACTAATTTAAGGGGAGTATTTGCCGGCGGAGACGCTGCAACAGGCCCTAAAATAGCAATTGATGCAATTGCTCAGGGACAGCAGGCAGCAAAAGTAATAAGCAGCTACCTTGACGGAGCAATAATTCCTTTCAAGGATCTTCCATTGGTTTACACTGAAGTTAAAGCAGAAGACTTCAAGGACCATGAAAAAGTTCCAAGAACAGCTCACAGAACAGTTGAAGCCGAAATAAGAAAACACAACTTCCAGCCAATCCTTCCTACAATGACAGAAGAAGAAGCTGTAAGAGAAGGTTCAAGATGTCTGGAATGCGGCTGCAAAGATTACTTCGAATGCCAGCTGGTTGACTATATTAAAAAGTTTGATATTGACACTGAGAAGTATCATGCCCTTAAAGAAAGAAAATTCAAGGAAACAGACCATCCATACATTTCTCAGAATGTTGACAAATGCGTTCTTTGCGGACTTTGCGTAAGAACATGTCAGGAAGTTGTAGGAGCTTCTGCTCTTGGATTTGTTGAAAGAGGAAGTCAGACATTTGTATCTCCTGCTTTCGAGCAAAAATTAAAAGTAACTGAATGTATTTCATGCGGCAGATGTATTGATGTATGTCCAACAGGCGCATGGCTTGACAGAAGAGAAAATATAAAAGAAATTCCTCTGGACCTTTCTGCAACACAGTCAGTATGCAGCTACTGTTCAGTTGGATGCGATATTGTTTATGAACACAAGGACAATGTAGTTTATAAGGCATCAAGTCCAAGACACAATGAAATTCCAATGTGCGGAAAAGGTAAGTTCGGAATTGAGCACATCAATTCAAAGGACAGACTTCTTTCTCCACTTGCTAAAGTCAAGGGAGCACAGGAAAAAACAACATTGGAAGCAGCATTGTTTGAAACTGCAAAACGCCTGAGAAGCATACAAAATATGTACGGCGAAGGAGCAATAGCTTTTGCGGTATCACCTAAGATTACAAATGAAGAACTCATGCTTGTAAAAGCAGCTGCAGAGGAACTTAATACAAATCTTACAGGATCATTTACCGTAGATGCTGAGCCAGGAATTGAAACAGTTCTTGGACAGAATAAATCAACAATATCATTTGCAGAACTTGATTCAGCAGATTTGATAATAGCTGCCGGACAACTTTACGAACATCATCCGGCAACAGGAATGAAACTGAGAAGACTTGCAAATCAAATTAAGGTTGTATCCGTATCAACAAAAGCAACAAAGGCTGATCTGTGGGCAGACAAGGCAGAACTAAACAGCTACGAAGCTTTCTTTGCAGGGATTTTGAAATCGCTCATAGAGAAAGGCGTAGTTAAACCAGAATCAGTAAAAGGCTATGCTAACGGTGAACAGTTGTTAAGTTCACTGGAAAAAGTTGATGTTACTCCATCAGCAGAAAAAGTTGCAGAGTATTTCAAGAAAGCTAAAAAACCT
>NZ_JAJUJR010000187.1 GCF_029265225.1 Sedimentibacter sp. | reverse complement strand
GCAAACCACAAAATGTAATGAAATAAAATAAAGGGACTGGCATTAAGCATATTCATGTCATCCTGAGCGTCAGCGAAGGATCTCATCTTTTGAAAATATGAGATTCTTCGGGATAAAACCCTCAGAATGACACGTCACTAATGCAACAGTCCCTATTTTTATTCTTTGCTGTTCTGAGTAACATTGACGGCTGTCTCTATCTTTACGTTTTCAACTTCGCTTTTGCCGTCCAGGTAAATCTGTACGTCCTTCTTAAGTTTTTCCATCATGGCATTGGCCTTTTTTTCATCTGTTCCGGAAATTGACAATACAAATCCTGAATTGTTGTACTGAGAAACATATCCTCCTGTTGATATTTCCTCAAGAGTTTTTTGAACCGCATCCGAAATATTTTTGTTGTTAAGTTTTAAGTCTTCTATCATGCTGCTGATTTCAATGTTGCTTTCATCAGTTTCCACTTTGATTACCCTGTTGAAGGAATTTACCGAATATCTGATTGAAGGGCTTCCTTTCAGACTGATGACGCTTGAAGGAGTAATATATAAATATCCGCAATATGCGGCACCGGAAAATACAACTGATAAAACAACTATGAAAGCAAAAAATTTTATTAAGAATCCAAATAATTTTTTCATATAATCTCCCGTCAATTAGCACTGTTCTCAGCTTATTATTAATATATATTTGGTTATAAATTATATATACCATTATTCCATAAATTTAAACAATAATACTTTTAATGTCCAAACATAAATAAACAAAAACCGCTGTTGCGGTTTTTGTTACAAGAATTTCTTCAGCCTGTCAATGTTGTCCTGCTCAAGCTTGATAAATCTGTCTGCAAAAGCCTGAATTTCCTTGTCTGCACATTCATGGGAATTTAAACTTTTTGTCATTTCAGTAACACCCATGGTGTTTCCCTTTATAAGCATATCCGCTACATGAGAAGGGTTGTTGCTGATTAAAGTGTTGATGCCTACGCTCATTTTTGCGCTCATTTTATTGAACATTGAAATATCCTTAGGCTCGCTTTGTCTTCTTTCCAGTTCAGCACACGCTTCATTGGCAATTTCCTCATAGGTTCTAAGCTGGTATTTCAGCTCGTCATATATGTTGTTGTTATTTACTTTTGTCAAAAGTTTGTTTATTGTTTCAACTCCCATTTTAGCTCCGCGATATATTTCTGACAGGAAATCCACAGTATTTTTACCATTTTCCATAGTTAACCTCCTTAACAGAAATATTTTCTGCAAATTTGAATTATTTAGTCATGTATAATTTTACTAGTTTTTAAAATTAAACAAAAAATTCCGATTACGGAACTCCGTTTATGACAAAATCAATCAACTGCGCAGAGGAGGGTATCACGCTTCTCGAGAGGCAATTGCTGTCTTGTCAGTTCTGAGTTCCGCAGCCGGAAAACAACAGTCCATGTAAGTGTTCAGAAATTTGATTTATTGCACTATTTCATCTTTTCGTAAGTCCTGAATGACATTAGTATTGCTGCTTCTCTTGTTGCCATACCGTAACCGGAAGCCTGTTGTGCTGTGGTTGTTGCTTTAGGCATGAAATTGCCTGTGGAGGCGTCACCCTTTATGATGCCAAGCTTTGACATAAATTTAGTCGGCTGAACCGCATATTCGGAAATATTCGCCTGGTCAGGAAAATCCTTGATACCTTCTATGCTGTAATCTCCATCAGGAGCAATAGCCTTGATTGTTCTGAAAAGCATAGTTGCGCATTGTTCACGGTTAATTAAAACCTTTGGTGAAAATGTTGTTGGTGATGTTCCCTGTGTAACACCTATGTTAAAGGCTTTTAGTATCTGAGGATTAGTTGTGTCGGTGAAAGGATTTGCTGCCACAGATTCTGCAGTTATTCCTGATGTTTTTTCATAAAGAACCAAAGCAAGCTCTGCAAATTCTTCCCTTGTGATTGGTTTTGTCATGTCTGCTCCCATCAATATAGCAGGAATCAAATCTGCTGCTTTTGCCTTGTCGAGCTCATCAACTGCCCATGAACTGGCATCCTGGTAGAAGCTTTCCGATTTGTTTGCAAGTTCATTGGACCATGGAGAGTACACATAATCCCATTCTCCGGGACCATCGCCGTAGTAGTAGGTGTAAGAGAATCTGTATCTGAAAGAATATGCCTTTGCCTTGATGTCAGTTTCAGTCATGCCTCCTTCATCAATCAGATCAAATGTTGCATAGTATGTGTTTGTTTTTCAAGTTAAGGCATTTTCTTCATTTTCACATACAGAAAGCCCGCCTCCGTCAGCTAAGGGTTCTTGGTCTGAACCTTCACCGTATGTTCCTTCCATTTCCACGTCAACCCATCCGTCGGTTGGTCTTGCTTCGTCCAGCTCAATAATCGAACTTGGCACTGTGATTTCCATTCTGAAATACGGAACACCGTCCTCATTTTTCAAAAGCTCCATATTGCTTATGGTAGGAGCGGCAAGGGTACTTGGAACCCCCTCAGGTAATTCAACTGCAAACGCAGCAGGCGCACAAAAAATCATCATTGCTGCCATCAGTAAAGCTGTAATTTTTTTCATTTTTCCCTCCTTATAATTCATACATTATATTAATATGGCAAAACAAATTTTAAATTCAAATTTGTTTTGAGATATGTTGCCGAAAAATTTAGCTTTAAATTCTTATGTCCCTATACTTAATAATAAGTTCTGCTCTTGTGTTTACTCCCAGCTTTTTATAAGTACTGGTCATGTGCGTGTTGGCTGTTGGATATTTTACATTGAGTTTGTCTGCGCATTCCCTGAGGGAATAACCTTCCAGAAGCAACAGATACAGCTGGTACTCCCGCGGGGTGAGCCTTGCTACTCTTTCAAGGCGTTCATTGTCAATGTCCGGTTCTCTCATGACGGCAATATTGCCTTCATCACATTCATTGTTGTCTTTGTCTGGAATCAATATTTTTTTCAGTTTATCAAACATACCCACCTCCGTAATTAATCCGAATCATTGATTATATTTTCTGTCCAAAATCATAATTAGTCTATTCATTAGTTCAAATCAGAGCAAAAAAACAGCCTCATTAAAACTAATGAGGCTTGTTATTTATGGGATAATCCTTAAAAAGCACAAACAATTCGGTCCTGCTGTTTATTTTTAATTTTCTGTACAGCGATGTGCAGTAAGTATTGACTGTGGGATAGGCAATTGATATGATTGCGGATATCTGCCGCAGCGTATATCCTTCCAGAAGAAGTCTGCACACTTCAGTTTCCCTTTTGCTTAAGGAATACTTCCTGAACATGTACATATGGTCATTATCTACTTCAATTCTTTGCGAATCTTCAGCCCATTCATCGCTGTAATATGTTTTTGTAAGTATGGGAGACATCATTAGAAATACAATCATTATTCCGGCTGATATTATTGATGAAATGACTGAAAGATTAAATGCGTCAACTTCATAAATTAGATTTCCAAGCATTACTCCCGCCAGGCCACCGCAGATGCCTATAAACAATATTGACAGCTGCACATACCTGAAACTGTTGTATTTTTTTCCTATAACCCCTAGAATGTAGTACATGTTTATCATTCCCATGGTGCTTCCAATGCCTGTAAATACCGAAAATGCTGCTGTGAGTCCTTCAATATGACTCATGAATGAAAAACACAAAAATCCCATTGTCATTGAACCGAATGTGATGTTCCACGCCAGATGTATTGCATTCCTGGTTCGTTTGTAGACTGTAAAATATAAGATGCAGCCCACAAGCCCTCCAATGTAATATATGTTCATAACCGGCATACTTGAGGTGGCCGCAGCGGAGTTTAACATTCCTTTGGCAATTCCCTTGCACAAGGCTGCAAAAACACAGTTAATAACCAATGTCATGTAAATTCTTGATGGCATCTCTACTGATTCTTTGTTTTCATGCAATTCGTCGTGTTCCTTAAAAAACAAGACAGCCAATAGACCTGCTGCCAGTACGGCAAAAGACAATATGGCTCCCGCTATTCCCGGAATAAAGCTGCTTCCCAAAGAATCCTTAGTCATTGAAAGAATGCTTATTAATATATTGCTTCCAACAACAGCATAAAACTTTTCAGTGTTGTTAAGTATAAAAACAAACGGAATTAAAATGCTTATGTTTACACAACCCAGAAAAATTCCTGTAATCACAGCAGAGGCAGCCGATAAAACAGGAAATTCATTTTTAAACAGCAAAAATGCAGCCATTCCGACCAATATGAAAGCCGATCCCATTTTTGCCGTCCATGTATACCATTCTCTTTTAAGGACAAACACAAAGACAGCAGAAGAAATGAGGTTCACGGAATGAAGAATATTCCTTGTTCCTATGCCATAAACCTTATCTATGAGAGGTGAGGCCGTCCACCAGGTTGTAAATACAACAACCCATGCATAATAGACAACCCATATGAATATATAAGGATAGTTGCATTTGCGCACCACCCTGAAATTTACAACATTTTCCGAATCTTCAGCTATCATTGCCGTTCCCCCGTTCAGCATAACATCTCCATTTTATGGTAAAATAATTTAGTTAATTATACTACACATATACAGTCACATCAACAAGAAACTTGCGCTGTATTTCAATGTTCATAATTTTTAAAGTTCAATCTTTATAAAATATTTATATGTTGGTTGTTTTCTTTACACCAAATTTATAGTGTTTCTGTTAGCATATGAAAGAAATAATCTGCTGGTCAATTAATTTAGTTTCCGGCTAATTCAAATAGAAAGAGAGAAAAAATGTATATAATAATAGTTGGCTGCGGAAGACTTGGAAGCAATCTGGCAAAGCAGCTTTCAGATGAAGGCCATGATGTCTGCATTATTGATCGTGACAGCAATAAATTAAGTGTGTTAGGAACAGGTTTTAATGGTTTGAGATTAAAAGGCATTGAATATGATAATGACAAGCTTATGGAAGCAGGAATTAAACAGGCTG